>JAGPKI010000015.1 GCA_018054005.1 Caldisericia bacterium | reverse complement strand
TAAAACTTTTTCTATTTCTTCCTGAATATTTGCTTTACCAATAGATTTTGTAAAACCATAAAAACTACTTCCATCATAAGAGATAGAAGCTAAATATTTTTTTAAATTCATTAAAAAAGTAAACTAACAGTGGTAACAACAGTAATGAATATTAATGCAAAAGTATAATCCAGTCTTCCAAACTTAAGCTCTTTAAGGTGAGTCCTTTTTGCTCCCACCTGAAAACATCTTGCTTCCATTGCTATTGCAAGATCATCAGCTCTTCTAAAAGCTGAAATAAACAATGGTACAAGTATTGGAACCATATTTTTAATCTTTTTTAACAAACCTCCGCTTTCAAAATCGACTCCTCTTGCGCTTTGAGCTTTTATAAGCCGATCGGTTTCTTCTAATATTGTCGGGATAAACCTTAAAGCAATTGTCATCATCATTGAAATTTCTCCTGATGGCAATCCAATAAATTTAAAAGGAGCAAGTACATACTCAAGTGCATTTGTTAGCTCCATTGGAGAAGTGGTTAATGTTAAGAGCGAAGAGGAAAAAACTAATAGAACGAGACGCAATAATATAAATACTGCAAGATAAACTCCCTCTTTTGTGATTACAAGTGGACCTAAAGTCAGAACTGGACTTCCTTTTGTGAAAAATAGTTGCAATATAACAGTAAAAATAATGAGGATAAGAATAGGTTTTAAACCTCTTATGAAATATTTTATTTGTACTTTTGACATTACAATAAGAATTAAAATAAACATAAAAAGTAAAATATAACCTAATATAGATTTTACAAGAAAAACCATTACCATAAATAATAAAACTAATATTAGCTTTGTTCGGGGATCAAGTCTATGAATGATACTTCCTGTTGGTATATATTGCCCAATTGTTAAGCTATTTTTGATTTCCATTTCCCTTTTCTATTGAGAGCCATTAATATTTCATTTACTGCTTTAGAAATGTCAAGTTCTGTATAATCAACTTCTCCAAATTTAGAGTTCAGTAGATATAATATTTCTGTAATTTGAGGTAAAGAAAGACCTAATTCCTTAATTTTATCAAACTGAGAAAAAACATATTTAGAAGTGCCATTTAAAGCTACACAACCATTGCTTAAAACATATATCCTTTTTGCAATTTTAGAAATCTCGTCCATATCATGTGATACTATGACTATTGTCGTACTTTTATTATTAATACTTTGAAGCTCTTTAAGGATTTCAACCCTAACCCATGGATCGAGACCAGCTGTTGGTTCATCAAGAATTAAATATTTTGGCTTCATTGCTAAAATACCTGCTATAGCAATGCGCCTTTTTTCTCCGCCACTTAAAAGAAAAGGAGAGCGATCTTTATACTTATCAAAATCAAGAGAAACCATCTCCAATGCCTCTTTAACTCTTTCTTTTATTTCCTCATCAGAAATTCCTAAATTTTTAGGACCAAAAGCAATTTCTTTTTCAACTGTTTCTTCGAACAGTTGCATCTCAGGATATTGAAAAACAAGGCCAACTTTTTGCCTTATTTCTTTTAAATTAGTTTTTGCATCACAAATATCAACTCCATCAACAATAACAGAATTGGGGTTTTTGGGTTTTATTAATCCGTTTAGATGCTGAACAAGGGTCGATTTACCTGAACCAGTGTGACCAATAATTCCAACTATTTCTCCTTCTTCTATATTTATTGAAACATTATCAAGAGCTTTCTTGGCAAAAATAAAACCTTCATCATAAATAAAAGTAAGATTTTTTACTACAATTGGCATAGGTAATCAACTAAATCTTTAGAGGATATTATCTCTTTTGGAACAGATATTCCATTCTCTCTTAAAGAATTTATAATCTGAACAATTTCAGGCGGATATAAATTTAATTCAGTAAGGTCCTTTATATTCATAGAAAAAAGTTCAATTGGTTCACATTCCATTACTATATTACCATCTTTAAGCACTATGACTCTCTTAGATAATAAAACTTCGTCCATTCTATGCGTTATAAAAACAATAGTCATGCCAGTATTGCTTAATTCCTTGATTTTATTAGTTACAACTTTGCGATTTGAAGGATCAAGTAAAGATGTTGGTTCATCAAAAATGATACACTGTGGCTCCATTGCAAGAATTGAAGCGATTGCAAGAAGCTGTTTTTGCCCACCAGATAATAGATGCGGTGGGTAATTTCTGTAGTAAGTTAAACCAGTAGTTTCTAAAGCTTTATCAATTCTTTCTTTTATCTGATCTGATGATATACATAAATTCTCAGGACCAAAAGCTACTTCTTCCTCAACAGTAGTTGCTACAATTTGATTATCAGGATTCTGGAATATCATACCCACTCTTTTACGAACAGGAATAATATTGTTTGTATCTAATGTATCAAGGGAATCTACAATAACTTTACCATTAGTAGGAATTAACAAAGCATTCATCAATCTTCCAAGGGTAGTTTTGCCTGAACTATTTGCACCTACAATAGAGACAAATTCACCCTTTTCGATTGAAAGATTTACATTACAGAGCGCTAAATCTGTTTCTTCAGGATATTTAAAGCTTACATCTGAAAACTCAATAAATGGCACATCAATTAAGTAAGTTTAAGCAAGGACATTTCTGCACCATCACCTTTTCTGTATCCTACATTGAAAATCCTCACATACCCACCGGGTCTATTTGCATATCTATCTTTTAATGTGGTAAATAGCTTTTCTACAACTTCTTTATCACGTAAATATGAATAAGCTTTTTTCTTAGAAGAGAGACTTTCATCCTTGCATAAAGTTATAATTTTTTCTGTATGTCTTTTTACTTCTTTAGCTCGTGCAGTTGTTGTAACAATACTTTCAGATTTAATAAGGGAAATTGCCATATTGCGAAGGTAACTTTGCCTTTTACCACTATAAAAATTTAATCTTCTATATTTTCTACCATGAATCATTTGGTATTTACTCCTTTACTCTTTAAATCTTAAATTATGGCTAATTAAAAAATCTTCTATTTTATCAACATTCTTCTTTGACAGTTTATAGTTTCCAGTTAGCAAATCTTCTCTTTTCATATGTGTCAAATGTTCGACTGTTTCAATCTGAAGTTTTTTTAGTTTTTCGATTTGTCCTTGAGATAAACCGATTTCAGCTGCCATTTCTTCTATAGGTTTATTTAAAATATTATCTTCAGATACTTCTTTCTCTTGTTCTATTGTAATTTCTTTTGAAGGTAACACAACAGTAGTTTTTTCCTCTTCTGCTTCCTCTCCTAAAAATATTTCGCCATTAATAATCTCTTGAATTAGCGGTAGACCAGTTCTATTCCTTAATCTTTCAATATCTAATACCTTCATAAGTTCATCAATTGTCTCAGAAAGCGATTTAATTCCGAAATTCTTTAGTGACAGAAGTTCTTTTTTTGATTTACTGAAAAGATCGCCTACTGTATAGATGCCAGCTTTTTTAAAGACATTGCCTGTTCTTACTGATAAAGGCACTATTTCTTCCAAGGGTCTCTTAAGTATATCTGGAACTTCAGATATAAATTTTTCTTCAGGAATTTCTGTCTTTATTTCCTTTTGAATTAGTATATTTGAAAAATATTCTGTAAGAATGTTAGTTGCAGCATTTAACGCATCCATTGGAAGTATAGCACCATTTGTTTCAATGGTGAGAACAAGATTTTCATAATTTAGGGATTCGCCAAACATCGCTGGTTTTACCTCAAAAGCAATATGCTTTATAGGTGAAAAATCTGAATCAATTGGAAATACTCCAATAGGGTAAGTAGAATCTCTGTTTTCTTCTGCAAATCTGTATCCAATACTTTCTTCAACATATAAAGTCAAATTAAACTTTGCAGAATTATCAACAAGATGGACTAAAACAAGATCTTTGTTGACAACTTCAATTCCATCCGGGCAAACAAGGTCAGCTGCCTTTACCTCTTTTTTGCCGTGAGCGCTAACTGTAACAGTTTTTCTCTCATTAAGCTTGCCTTTAAAAACAAGTTTCTTTATATTAGCAACTAAATTAATACCATCTTCTAATGTATATGGAATAGGAACAAACTGATGATATATACCTTCAAGATGGATAGCAGTAACGGCTATACCAGAAATGGAAGAAAGAAGCACTCTTCTAAGAGAATTACCTATAGTTATTCCATAACCTTTATGAAGAGGAAAAATTTCATATTCCCCTTTTACTTCATTTTCACTTAAAACTGTGAGCCTCAAATCATTAAGAATAAAGCCCATTTATACCTCACTTCCTATTTACTACTTAGAATAGAACTCTACAATTAATTGCTCATTAAATGGAACTGAAATTTCTTCTCTCAATGGCTCTCTTAGAACTTCTATTTCAAAATTTTCCTTATCTATATTTATCCAAGATGGGGGTGAAATATTTCTTTCTTTAAATGCTATAGCATAAACATTTTTCTTGAGATCATCTTTTAAAGTAATTTTATCACCAACTTTAAGTCTATATGAAGGAATATTTACACATCTCCCATTTACGAGAACTTTTTTATGAAGAACAAACTGTCTAGCCATTTGACGAGAGAGCCCAATTCCTGACCTATAAAGTACATTATCAAGCCTTTTTTCTAATAACTGGATAAGGCGGTCGCCTGTAGGAATTTTACGTTGACGTGATGCTTCTACGAAATATCTTCTAAATTGCCTCTCCATCAAACCATAATAAAACTTAGCTCTTTGTTTTTCTGTGAGATGGACACCGTAGTCTGTAGGTTTTCCTCTTCTTGCTACAGGACCATGCTGTCCCGGTACATATGACCTTTTTTGAAAAGGACATTTATCTCCAAGACATCTATCTCCTTTAAGAAAAAGTTTTGTATTCAATCTCCTACATTTTTTGCATGAAGGTTCAATATATCTTGCCATTTCTACATTCTCCTTGGTTTTGGTGGTCTACAACCATTGTGGGGAATAGGAGTAATATCTTTTATTAAAACGACATCTAAACCAGCTCCCTGTATGGCCCTAATAGCTGTCTCTCTTCCAGGACCAGGACCTTTCACATATACTTCTACTTGTCTCATACCAAGATTTAAAGCTTTTTTTGCTGCATTTTCTGCAGCAACCTGAGCTGCATAAGCAGTTCCTTTTCTTGTTCCTTTAAAACCTGAAGTTCCAGCAGAACTCCAGCAAATAAGATCACCATTTGGATTTGTAATAGAAACTATTGTATTATTGAATGTTGCACATATATATACTTTCCCTTCAGGCGGTGCTTTTTTAGATTTCCGCCTTGATTTAACCTCTGTTTCTTGTGATTTTACTTCCTCAGCCATTTCCTCTAATTAAAACTCCTTTCACTTTTCATTTATTTAGTCCCAATAGTTTTCTTGGGACCTTTTCTTGTACGCGCATTTGTTCGAGTTCTTTGTCCTCTAACGGGAAGACCTCTTTTGTGCCTTAGCCCTCTATAGCATCCGATGTCCATTAACTTTCTAATGTTTTGCGATACCGTTTTTCTTAAATCACCCTCAACAATATAGTTATCTCTTATGACCTGAGAAATACGCTCAACTTGGTCTTCAGATAAATCTTTTACTTTAATGTCTGTCGGAATATTTGCTTCCAATAAAACTTGAATAGCATTTTTTGGACCAATTCCATAAATTTTTCTTAAAGCTATATCAACTCTCTTATTAAGAGGCAAGTCAACTCCTGATATTCTTGGCATTTTTTATACTTCTCCTTTCCTTATCATTATCCTTGTCTTTGTTTATGTTTAGGATTGCTACATATAATATAAATTCGACCTTTTCTTCTAATTACTTTACAATCTTTACATCTTTTTTTGACAGAAGCTTGTACTTTCACTCTAACCTCCCTTTCAAACTATCATTTTTCATTAAAGTCTATAAGTAATTCTCCCTTTTGATAAATCATACTTACTTATTTCTACTTTAACTCTGTCACCAACAACTAATTTTATAAAATTCATTCGCATCTTGCCTGAAATATGAGCAATAATTTCTCTTCCGTTATTAAGCCTTACTCTAAACATAGCATTAGGAAGTTTCTCCACTATTATGCCCTCAGTTTCTAAAATGTCTTTATTTTCCATATTTCAGTAAACCCTCAAGTTGTTAAAGTTAATATTTCCACAAAATTATCCCTGACAAAAACAGTATGCTCAAAGTGAGCTGAATCACTACCATCTTTAGTTACCACTGTCCATCCATCAGGAAGTGATATAACTTCATCTGATCCAGAATTAACCATTGGTTCTATTGCTATAGCCATTCCTCTTTTTACTAATGGCCCATTTTCACTTTTGCCAAAATTGGGTATTTGTGGTTCCTCGTGTAATTTTAATCCAATACCGTGACCAACAAAACTCTTTACGACTGAAAATCCGTTTTCTTGCACAAAAGTTTGTATTGTATGACCAATTATTCCAATATGCAAACCAACTTTTATTGAATTTATTCCCATAATTAAAGACTTCTCAGTAACTTCAATTAAAAGTTTTCTCTTTTCGTCTACATCACCAACAGGAAAAGTTTTCGCCATATCTGCGAAATATCCTTTATATGAACACCCTATATCAATAGAAACTATGTCACCTTGATGAAGAATTTTGCTTTTAATAGGTAATCCGTGTATTACTTCATTGTTTATAGAAATACAAGCTGTATATTTATACCCATCAAAACCGAGAAAAGCTGGTTCTGCACCATTTTTGCGAATAAATTCATAAGCTTCACTATCAAGTTTTTGTGCTGAAATACCTGGAGTTATCATACTTCCAATAAAATTCATCGTTTCAGCAAGAATTAACCCAGCTTTCTTCATTAATTTATATTCTTCGTCGTTTTTTAACAAAATCATATTTTACTTAATTATTCTTTCTCCTTTTTCCAGAAATTAATCACAGCAAGGATATCAGAAAATACTTTTTCTATACTATTTGAGGCAGATATTTCATATAATAAATTTCTTTTCAGATAATATTCATATAGAGGATATGAATCTGAAAAATATATATCTATTCTCTTATTAAAGGCTTCTAATTCGTCATCTGGACGACCACTCTTATCAGTATATTTTCTTTTATGAATTCTTTCCAATAATTCTTCTTTGCTAATCTGTAGATAAAAAACAAAATCAATTAAAGTATCATTAACTTTTAAATATTCATCAAATATTTTTGCCTGTCCAATTGTTCTCGGAAAGCCTTCGATAATAAAACCTCTATTGATGTCAAGTTTTTCAATTTCATCTTTAATAATTTCAAAAACTACATTGTCAGGCAATAAGTTTCCACCATCAACAATTTTTTTATAATTCTTATAATTATCATTAATTGCACTTCTAACAAGATCGCCTGTTGCAATTAGTGGAATATTAAGCTCTTTTGCTAACAATTTAGCTTGAGTTGTTTTTCCTGATCCTGGAGGACCAATTAATATACTTATCATTATTTTAGAAAACCTTTGTATTGTCTCATCACAAGGAAGGCTTCCAATTGATTAGCTGTTTCAATCGCAACTCCAATCATAATAAGAATAGATGTGCCTCCAAAGTAAAATATAGAAAGATTCGTTCTAACAAGCAAAAAATTAGGCAACACTGCTAAAGCTGCAAGAAATATAGATGCTGGAAATGTAATTCTATTCAAAATACCTTGTATATATTCAGCGGTTGTCTTACCAGGACGCACGCCAGGAATAAATCCACCATACTTCTGAAGATTATCGGCAAGATCAGATGGATTATAGGTTATAGATGTATAAAAATATGTAAAAAATACTACTAATAAGAAAAAGCCTAAATTGAACCATATTGAAGTTTGGGTTGTAAGATACTGCTTAACAAAATTTTCAAATGCAGTACCAGGGAAAAATTGACTTATTATTCCAGGAAACATCATTACTGAGGAGGCAAATATAATCGGTAAAACTCCTGCCTGAACAAGTTTCAATGGAATGTATGTGGATTGACCCCCATACATTCTTCTTCCAACAATTCTTTTTGAATACTGAACAACTATTCTACGCTCTGCTTGATAAACATATATTATTCCTGCAAGAGCAAGCAAACTTACAACAAGTGCTAAAATAAGAGTCGAAAATGTAAGAGAGCCTCCCCGAAGCATTTGCGTGGCTTCAGTTATTGAAAGAGGAACTCTTGAAATTATACCTGCAAATATTATTAATGAAACACCATTGCCAATTCCTCTTTCAGTTATTAGTTCACCTAACCATATCAAGAGAAAAGTGCCCGCAACCAATGTAACAATAACTACTAATTTTGACATAAAACTTTGAGATATCAATGCATCCTTAAAAATATAGTTTGCAAACATAAATGCCTGCAAAACTCCCAAACCTAAAGAAAGCCAATTAGTATATAAAGCAATTTTCCTTCTACCCTCTTCACCACCCTCTTTTGTCAAATTTTCAAGATAAGGTATAACAACAGCTAAAAGCTGAAGAATAATAGAAGCATTAATATATGGAAGTACACCAAGAGAAAATATGGAGAAATTTCTATATCCTCCTCCAGAAAAAAGATCCAATAAACCTAAAAATCCGCTCTGTGAAACTATATCTCCTAGTACATTCCTGTCGATTCCAGGAATAATAACATAGTGTCCAAGTCTAATTAAAATAAATATAAGAAAAGTAAAAAAAATTCTCTTTCTAACTTCTGGAAGTTTTATGGCATTTAAAATATTTTTAAGCACTTAGGAAACTCCCTCCAGGCTACCACCATGACTTTCGATTACTGTTCTTGCAGATAGTGTGGCTTCACCTATAATTTTTAAAGATTTATCTAAATTTCCTGAATTAACAACTTTAAATCTTCTACATGTAGAACTAATAATACCTTTTTCTTTTAATGAATTAATATCAACAACATCGCCTGAAGAAAATTTTTCATTTAATGTTTTAAGAGTAATAGTAGCTTTGTAGGATGAATTTAAAGATTTAAATCCCTTAAATTTGGGAATCCTTTTATATAAAGGAGTTTGCCCACCTTCAAAACCAACAGCTTTTGATCGGCCTGAACGAGCTTTAGCACCTTTATTTCCGTAACCACATCTTACTCCCTTGCCAGAGGAGCTTCCTCTACCTACTCTTTTTGAAGGTTTTATTATCCCTTTTCTTTTTTTTAGATTCTCCAACTTTGTCATAAATAATCCTCCAGTCATCAAATTCCAAATAGTTGCTTAAGAGTAACGCCGCGCATTTTTGCAATTACAACAGGATCATCGAGTTGCTTAAGAGCATTTATTGTTGCTCTTGCTACATTAACTGCGTTAGAAGAACCGTAAATTTTACCAATAACATCTTTTATACCAGCTTTATCAAGAATTTTTCTTGCAGCTCCACCAGCTATTATTCCTGTCCCAGACACAGCTGGAGTAAGATAAACAATAGTCGAACCGCATTTACCCTTTACATCATAAGGTATAGTTTTTCCTTTTAGTGGTACTTTAATTAAGTCTCTTTTTGCAGAATTAATTGCTTTTTGAATAGCTACAGGTATCTGGTCAGATTTTCCTAATCCTACACCTACTAAACCATTACCATTTCCAGCAACAATAAGAACTCTAAATTTAAGTCTTTTTCCACCTTTAACTGTTTTTGAAACTCTTGAAATATCTATTGTTTCTTCTTCATACTGTTCTTCTGCTATTATTTCTTCTTCAATTATTTCTTCATTTGGGTCAAACATTAAAACTTTATACCTCCGTTTCTTACAGCATCAGCAAATTCTTTTATAACTCCGTGATATTTAAAACCGCCTCTATCCATTACAACTTCCTCAATTTTCTTTTCTTTGATTCTCTGACTTAAAATTTCACCTAATGTTTTTGCTGCTTCCTTATTTTTGAAGC
Source organism: Caldisericia bacterium (assembly GCA_018054005.1). Lineage (GTDB taxonomy): Bacteria > Caldisericota > Caldisericia > UBA6126 > JAGPKI01 > JAGPKI01. Next base: position 8,884 of record JAGPKI010000015.1, on the reverse strand, counting down.
TTGAATAAGTTTTTCTAAAATTGGGTTCGTTTGTTGATGCAGCTGTAATGGTAATACCTTTTTCATCATCTATTACTTGAGCATAAATATATTTTAAGCTTTTGAAAAAAGCAATTCTCGGTCGCAAAGAATCACCTTTTACTTTTTTCCTTATTCTGTTATGTCGTAAAACTCTACTATTAACCCTACTCATAAATTTACGCACCTGCCTTTCCAAGAGCCTTACCAGCTTTTTTCCTAAGTATTTCACCTGCATATTTAACACCTTTACCTTTATAAGGATCCGGTTTTCTTGCATGTCGTATTTTAGAAGCCATGAGACCTACAGTTTCTTTATCTATACCCCTTACTTCAATAATGGTTTCTGCTGGTAAATTAAACTCAATTCCATCTAAAGGTTCAAAAACTATTGGATGAGTAAATCCTAAATTAAGTATCAACTTATTTCCATTAATTGATGCTTTATATCCAACACCATTCAGTTCTAATCTTTTTACAAAACCTTGACTTACACCTATTATCATGTTATTGATCAGTGACCTAACTAAACCATGTAGTTTTTTCACTTCTTTTTCATCAGAATTTCTCTCAACTATAATTGTATTTTCTTGAACCTTAATAGAAATTCTTTTATCAAAAGTTTTTGTTAATACGCCTTTTGTTCCTTTAATAGTAACCTTGTTTGTAGTTGGATCAATATCAACAGTTACATTTTCAGGTATAATTATCGGCTTTTTACCAACTTTAGACATATTCAATTACTCCTTTACATTTATACTTTTACTACCAAACATAACAAATAATCTCGCCACCTTGTCCAATTTTGCGTGCTTGTTTATCAGTTATAATACCCTGTGAAGTAGAAATTATTGCTATACCAATACCTCTTTTTACTCTTGGTAGTTTGTCTAATGAGCTATAGATTCTTCTTTGAGGCTTTGAAACAAGAATAATATTATTTATACACCTCTTCTTGTTATCACCATATTTTAAATGTACTCTCATTCTTTCTTTGCCGTCTTCATTATAAGTCTGATAGTCATTTATAAAACCTTCTAAACGTAATATTTTGGCAATTTCTTTAATTTGTTTATTCGTTGGAGTTTCAACAATGCTCTTATAAGTTATATTAGCATTTTTGATTCTAACTATAAAATCTGCAACCGGGCTCAATGATTTCATTTTCTTATCCATACCAAACCTACCAACTTGCCTTTTTAAGGCCAGGGATTTTTCCTTCTAATGCATACTTTCGTAAACATAATCTACATAGACCAAAATCTCTATAATATGCACGTGGTCTACCACAAATTTTGCACCTATTATGTCTTCTTGTAGAAAACTTAGGTTTTCTATTTGCTTTATTTATCATCGCTAATCTTGCCATATTTTCATACCTCCTATTTTCTGAATGGAAAATTAATAGCTTCAAGTAAAGCTTTGGCTTCTTCATCTGTTTTAGCGGTTGTACAAATCGTTATATTCATTCCTCTGATTTTATCTACTTTGTTATAATCTATCTCAGGAAAAATAAGTTGCTCTCTTATACCAAAAGTATAATTACCGTGACCATCGAAAGAGTGTGGATTAAGCCCTTTAAAATCTCTTATCCTTGGTAATGCGGTTTGAATAAGCTTTTCTAAAAAAGAATACATTCTTTTTCCTCTCAAAGTAACCATTACACCAATTGGTTGACCTTGCCTCACTTTAAAATTAGCTATAGACACCTTTGCCCTTCTTATAACAGGCTTTTGTTTTGTTATGATAAAAAACTCTTCCATTGAACGGTCCATTGCTTTTATATCCTGAGTTGCTTCACCTACGCCTCTATTTACAGTTATTTTTACAAGTTTTGGTATTTCCATAACATTTTCATAATTTAATTTTTTCTTAAGTTGTTCAGGAACCTCTTTTTTATATTTATCAATTAATTGTTGTGGAATTTCTTCTTCGATTGTCTTTATCTGAACAGTTGAAGCACTCTTTTTACTTTTATCAACACTCATTCTTTTTTACCCCTCCAATTTTCTAAACCTTATCAATCAGCTCGTTACACTTTTTGCAATATCGAACATTTTTACCATTTTCAAGTGTTCTTTTTCCTACCCTTGCTGGTTGCCCACAAACAGGACATACTAACATAACTTTGCTCGAAAAAAGAGACATTTCTTTTGTTATAATACCGCCTTGACTAAATTTTTTAGAAGGCCTAACTGCTTTTTTAGCAATATTAATTCCTTCAATTAATATTTTAGAAGCTTCTTCTGGATGTTTATCAATGACTTTAAGAATTTTACCTTTTTTGCCCTTATCCTTGCCATATGTCACTAAAACTGTATCTCCACGTTTAAGCATCATTATACAACCTCCGGAGCTAAGGAAATTATTTTCATATACCCTCTTTCGCGCAATTCACGCGATACAGGACCAAATATACGTGTTCCTTTTGGGTTTCCCTCATCATCTATAATAACTACAGCGTTATCTCCAAACCTAATCCTACTTCCATCACTTCTTTTAATCGGAAAGTTAGTCCTAACAATAACACCTTTTTCTACGCTTCCTTTTTTTATTGCGCTTGCAGGTGCAGCTTGTTTCACTGTCACCACAACCCTGTCCCCCACATAACCATACTTACGATTCGAACTACCGATTACTCTTATTACGGAAACTACCTTGGCACCACTATTATCTGCAACTTTTAATCTCGTATATTGTCTTATCAAATTCCATCACTCTCCTTCTTTTTCCCTTGAAGAAACAACTTCAAGTATTTTCCATCTTATAGTTTTGCTAATGGGCCTGCATTCTTGTATTTTAACTAAATCACCAACTTTAGAGATTCCTTTTGGATCACTAACATGATATTTTACCGTCTTTTCAATCAACTTTTTATATAATGGATGACCTACAACTCTTGCCTTTTCTTCAACTACTCTGAATCTCTCATTCTTATCACTTACAACATTGCCAATAATAATTTTCCTATGACTATACATTCTCTTTCTCCCTTAAAAGTGTTTCTATTCTACGAATATCTCTTTTAACGTTTCTTATCTCTATAGGCTTGTCAAGTTGATACAGAATCTTTTTATGGTTTAAGAAAAATAATTCTTTCTTTAAGTCTAATAGTTTTTTATGCATCTCTTCAGTTGACATCTCTTTAATTTTATAAAACTTCACTTAAACCGCCTCCTGCTCACTTCTTGATACAAGTTTAATTTTTATAGGTAATTTAGCTGAAACTAAATTAGTAACTCTTCTGGCTTCTTCATCATTAACACCTATAAATTCATACAAGATTCTGCCTGGTTTAACAACGGCAACCCAATGGTCAACATCCCCTTTTCCGCTACCCATTCTTGTTTCCGCTGGTTTCTTAGTTACTGATTTATCAGGAAAAACTCTAATCCAAAACTTCCCACTTTTTTGTGTCGCCTGGGTAATTACAATTCTGGCAGCTTCTATCTGACGAGCCGTAATCCAACAAGGCTCCAAAGCTTTAATCCCATAATCACCAAAGGATAAACTTGAGCCCCTATATGCCTTACCCCTCATTCTGCCTCTATGTTGCTTTCTATATTTTGTTCTCTCTGGCATTAACATATTAAACTAACCTCCACTTATTGATAAAAGAGCTGGTAGACCAGCAGAGTCAGTAGATACATCTCCCGTATAAATCCAAACTTTTATACCAATACAACCAAATTTAGTATGTGCTGTTGTGCAACAATAATCTATTTTTGCACGGATAGAATGAAGGGGAAGTCTCCCCTCTCTAAACCATTCAGTTCTTGCTATTTCAGCACCGTTCAATCTTCCCGAACACATAATTTTAACACCAATTGCACCATTTTTCATCACTCTAAATATTGCCTGCTTCATTGCTCTTTTATATGGAATTCTCTTTTCAATTTGCTGTGCAACTGATTCAGCAACTAACTTCGCGTTTAAATCGGGAGAACCTACCTCCACAACTTCAAGCTTGAGTATGTTGCCATCAATAACTTTTTCGAGTTTCTTTCTAAGCACTTCAACATTTGAACCATGTCTTCCTATAAGTATTCCGGGTCTTGCAGTATGTATTCTAACCCTTACTTCATTTCCTTTTCTATCTATTTCTGTTTTAGAAACTGCGATATCAGCTCCAAGATTATCTATTGTATTTCTTATCCTTAAATCTTCTATGAGATTTTTTTGATAAATCGGTTGTTTTGAAAACCAATGAGCATTCCAATCATAAACAACACCAAGCCTATAACCAAAAGGATGAGTTTTTTGTCCCATATCTAAATCTCCTTTTCCGTCACATAAACTGTAATATGTGATGTTCTTCTCTTAATTATGTCAGCTCTACCAAAAGCCCGGGGACTCACTCTTCTAAAAGGAGTACCCTCATCAACAATGACTCTATCTACAAATAATTTTTCCTTATCCATTTCATAATTATGAACAGCATTTGCTATAGCTGATTGTAAAACTTTATAAATAATCCTCGCGCCTTTATGAGGTAAGCTTTTCAATATTGCAGAGGCTTCTTCTATATCTTTTCCTTTAATTAGCTTAGCAACATTTCTTGCTTTATAAGGATTCAACCTGCTATATTTCAATTTTGAGTATACTTCCATTTTTATTTCACCTCATTAAGTTAAAGATGTAGAACGTTCAGTTGGTCTATTATGGGATCTAAACGTTCGAGTTGGAGCAAACTCACCAAGCTTATGCCCAATCATTGCTTCATTTATATAAATTGGAATGTGGGCTTTTCCATTATGAACAGCAATTGTAAAACCTACCATTTCTGGAGTTATTGTAGATGTCCTGCTCCATGTTTTTATTATACGCTTTTCGCCAGCCATATTCATTATATTTATTTTTCTAATCAGCTTCTCGTCAACAAAATGTTTTGCCTTCTTTTTGGGAGAAATTTTTTCTTGTTTTGATGATCTATCTTTTTGCATTATTCAATCTCCTTATTTCTTTCTTCTTTTTAATATAAATTTTGAAGAATGTTTCTTTGGATTACGAGTTTTGTAACCAAGAGCTGGTTTTCCCCATGGAGTTTGTGGTCCTGGAAGACCAATTGGAGATTTTCCTTCTCCGCCACCATGAGGATGATCTACTGGATTCATTGCAGTACCCCTTACGGTAGGTCTTTTTCCTAATCCTCTACTTCTACCAGCCTTTGCTAAAACAATATTTTCATGGTCAATATTACTAATCTGACCAATGGTTGCTTTACAATCTAAAGGTATTTTCCTCACTTCTGAAGAAGGAAGCTTTACATGAGCAAAATCATCATCTTTTGCAAGTAATTGCGCACTTGCTCCAGCCGATCTTACAATAATTCCACCACAGCCGGGTTTTAGCTCTATATTATGAATAATAGTACCTGGTGGCATACTACGCAAACTTAGACAATTTCCTTCCTTTATATCAGCATCTTCTGAAGTTATAATTATATCTCCCTTTTTAAGTCCAGCTGGAGCTAAAATATATCTTTTTTCTCCATCTTTATATGCTATTAAAGCAATTAAAGCAGTTCTGCCTGGATCATATTCTATACTTTCTACTCTACCAGGAACGGATATTTTATCTCGTTTAAAATCTATTACTCTATATTTTTGTTTTTGACCGCCACCAATGTGACGAACCGTTATTTTACCTTGATTATTTCTCCCTCCAGTTTTTGCCTTACCGCTCGTCAATAACTTGTAAGGCTTATTTTCCTTTGAAGTAGTCTCTCTTATTAGAGATACTCTTCCTCTTGTTCCAGGCGAAGTAGGTTTGTGAAATTTAAGTGCCATATCTAATCACTCCTTAAGAAACTTTAAGACTTTCAATTGAATATCCTTGCTCAAGTTGTACTTGAGCTTTTTTTTGGACTTTTGTTTTAGAAAAAGCGTTGCGTACTCGTCTTTTCTTGGGATAGACTTTTATAGTACGAACATCTTTCACTTTAACATTAAACATATCTTGAACAACTTTTTTTACTTCTTGCTTGTTTGAATCAATATCGACAATAAATGTGTATATGTTTTTACTTTGTAAATTTATAGATTTTTCACTAACTACGGGCCTTAATAAAATTTCTCTATTTTTAGACATTTTCCAACCTCTTTTCCAAATTCTCAAAGGCTTCGCTTGTGATTAATACCTTGTCGCTCTTAACAATATCATATGTACATACTGAATCCCATGGAAGTGCCAAAAATTTATCTGTAACATTTCTAAGTGCTAAATTAAGAAAATTGTTTTTCTCATCATAAATCACGAGAACATTCTTATTAGGAGATGTTAGTAGTGATATTTTTTCAAAATCTTTAAGTATAGCTTTTGTGCGTATTGAAGAATTAAAATTTTTGACCAAAAATAAATTTTGCTCTTTTATTTTCATATATAAAGCTGTTTTAAAAGCTAATTTTTTAACTTTTTTGGGCATATTTGTTTTAAATTTCCTTGGACGCGGTGGAAAAATTACTCCACCTTTTACCCATATAGGAGATTTTTTCATACCTGCTCTTGCTCTACCAGTACCTTTTTGTTTCCATGGTTTACGGGTACTATAACTTACTTCAGCCCTTGTTTTAGCACATGCAGAACCTTGCCTGCTATTATTCTTCGTAGCAATTATAATCTCTGTTAGGGTATCCTCATTAATTAAATTTTTAAAAAAATCATCCCTTACTTCTTTATGAAAAATCGTATTATCGTTTAAGTCATATTCTTGAATTATCATAACAACATCACCTTTCAACAAATACTAATGAATTCTTACAACCAGGAATACTTCCTTTAATGAGAATAATCTCTTTATCTGGTATTATATCAACCACTTCTTTCTTTGTTTCATTTACATAAGCATTTCCAAGGTGTCCCGGCAGCTTTTTCCCCTTAAAGACCCTACCAGGAGTTGTTCGACATCCTATAGAACCGACTCTTCTGTGAGACATTGAGCCGTGAGATTTATATCCACCACTAAAATTGTGTCTTTCCATGACTCCGGCATAACCTTTACCTTTTGATTTACCTCTAACTTTAACTATATCTCCTTTATTAAACATTTCAACGGAAATTGTATCGGTAGAAAATTCATCATTGCTTTTTATTTCATACAAATATTTATAACCTGTTTCCATATTCTTAAATAAACCTGAAGCAGGTTTATTTAACTTATCCTTAGGAATGCTTATAGATCCTACTTTTACAGCATTATACCCATGTTTGCTTACATTTTTTCTCTCAATTACGGTTGCAGTAGGCATTCTTAATACAGTTACTGGAATTAATTTATCCCCCTTCCAAACTTGAGTCATACCTAATTTAAATCCTAACATTCTTAAGTTCATAAATATATTCCTCCATCTCGCTAAACTTTAAAGTTTTATTTCTATGTCAACTCCTGCTGGTAGATCTATACTCATCAATGCTTTTGTAACATCTGCCGAAGGATCATATATGTCGATCAATCTCTTGTGGGTTCTAATTTCAAACTGCTCTCTTGAATCTTTATCTACATGTGGAGAACGTAATACCGTATAAATGCTCTTCTTCGTCGGGAGAGGAATAGGCCCTCTCACTTTCGCTCCCGATGCTAATGCAGTCTCTAAAATTTTCTTTACAGACTGATCAAGTATTCTGTGGTCATACGCTTTAAGTTTTATCCGAAGTTTCTGGTTTGTCATTATTTTATCCTTTATCCTCCGTTTTATTCGATTATCTTGGTTACTACGCCTGCTCCAACAGTTCGTCCGCCTTCTCTTATTGCAAAACGAAGTCCTTCTTCAAGGGCAACAGGGTAGATAAGAGTAACTGTCATTTTTACGTTATCTCCAGGCATAGCCATCTCTACGCCTTCTGGTAACTGTATCTCTCCTGTAACATCTGTTGTTCTTATGTAGAACTGTGGGCGATAACCTGTAAAGAATGCTTTATGTCTTCCGCCTTCTTCTTTTGAGAGAATGTAAACTTCTGATTCAAATTTTGTATGAGGGTTAATTGAACCTGGTTTGGCTATAACCTGACCTCTTTCTACTTCAGAATGGTCTACACCTCTAAGAAGTAACCCAACATTATCACCTGGGTGACCTTCATCAAGAATTTTTCTAAACATTTCTATACCAGTTACTACTGTTTTCCTTCTATCATGGGATAAACCTATAATTTCAACTTCATCACCCACTTTAACTATTCCTCTATCAATTCTACCTGTAACAACTGTTCCTCTACCTGTTATTGTAAAGACATCCTCTACAGGCATAAGGAATGGTTTATCAGAAGGTCTTTCAGGAACAGGAATATAGCTATCAAGAGCATCAACTAAATCCCATATTGGTTTAGTATTTGGGTTGTTTCTTGAAAGGTCTCCAGTTTCTTCTAGTGCTTTAAGTGCAGAACCTCTTATAACTGGTACTTCATCTCCAGGAAATCCATACTTTTTTAGAAGGTCTCTTACCTCTTCTTCTACAAGATCAATAAGTTCTGGGTCTTCTACTGCATCAATTTTATTTAAGAATACAACAATTCTTGGAACATTTACCTGTTTCGCAAGAAGAATATGTTCTCTTGTTTGAGGCATTGGACCATCAACAGCAGAAACAACAAGAATTGCTCCATCCATCTGTGCTGCACCAGTTATCATATTCTTTATGTAGTCAGCATGCCCAGGGCAATCTATATGAGCATAATGTCTATTCTCTGTTTCATATTCTGTATGGTGAACATTAATAGTAACTCCTCTTGCTTTTTCTTCTGGAGCATTATCTATCTCAAAGAATGATTTAGCTTGGGTTCTTCCAAGAGAAGATAAAACTTTTGTTATAGCAGCAGTTAAAGTTGTTTTTCCATGATCTATGTGGCCAATAGTTCCTACATTAACATGGGG
>JAGPKI010000118.1 GCA_018054005.1 Caldisericia bacterium | reverse complement strand
TTTTTTCATATTTTTATTTTTGAAATTTAGAGATTCCAAACTCCTCTTCTTTTGCTCTTAAGAAATATTTTAATGACCTTATAAGTTCTAAGAGTGCTTCTTTGGTATTTTTAGCCTCTAAATAATCCTCATATTCTTGAGTTGTCTCTGCTATAACTCTTGCTTTTGCTACTGATTTATTTTCTTGGTCAAGGATTTCAAGAAGTTTTTTATTATAAATCATCGCTCGTTCCTTTATTTCATCGTTAACATTTCCCATTAAAGCGGCACTTTTAGCTAAAATTTCACTGGCTCTTTCAGGAAGTAAATCAGTGTCTCTGATTTCTCTCTGAAAGTCTTTTATTATTCCTCTTACGCTATTCATTTTAGTAAAAATTTCTCAAGAGCTTCGACCCTTTCTTCTAACCTGTCTAATCTGCTTGGAACTCTGAAATTAAAGAAGTCTCCATTCTTTTCTACCAAGATTTCAACTTCATCTCCAACTTTCCAGAATAAAGTCGGGTCATCGTTTCCAAAAGCAAGATGAGATAAGTATTGGTCATCGTATTCCTTCGGGTCATTTTCGTCTTGATTGACTTTAATTACGACCTTTTTATAGAACTTGCCATCTTTTGTTTTCAATGGCTTTCCATCTTTATCGTTTGAGTTAATAAAATAACTCGTTATTATGTGTTTCATAGTTTTTAATTAACTACTTAATTCCTGACCTCCTTTTTGTTTTAGATGATTTTTTTGATACAAAAAATGTCCCCTAATTATTTTATAAAGAGAATATTTCGAATTATTATTATCATCAAAGCTATTTGGGGGCGTATCGTTTGCAATCTCATTTAGCAAATCATCACTTAAAACATAACAGCTCCCCTTTTTCCTACCCCAAATCTTTAAGCCAAAACAATCAGCCACATCAGCACCTATTGCTTTCAACTCCTCATATAAGAAATCACTTATTGAATAAAATTCTCCATTCCTATCAAAAAAACCCTTTTCTATACCATAATTTGAAGCAAGAAAACCAATTAATTCGTTTGGTAATTCTTGAAGGACTTGTTTGTATATTTCTTCAAAGTATTTGCTCATATTTTTTATTTAATTTTAATTAGCGACCACTTAATCAAAACCAATTGCTTTTAGTTCATCTTCTGTCATTTCTTCAGCTATAACCCCTTCATCTCCCATGTCAACATTATCCTCACACAACCAATTCTCTTCATACCACGCCTTTTCTATTGCCTCTTGTTTGTCTTTAGCTTTTACATAAGTTTGGTGTCTTTCAGTCCAATTAACTGCGAAAATTTTGTCTTTCATATTTTTAATTATTTAATTATTTTGATTATTTTCTTCAGCAATTTCGTTTAATAAATCATCATTTAAGACATAACAACTTCCCCTCTTCCTACCCCAAATATTCAAATCAAAACAATAACGTATATCAGCACCTCTTTTTCTTAATTCTTCTGACAAGAAATCACTTACAGAATAAAATTCTCCATTTCTATCAAGAAAATCTTTTTCCAAGTTATTAGTTGAAACAAAGAGGGTCATCAATTTATCTGGCAATTTTTCAAATATCTGGTCGTAAATTTTTTCAAAATGTTTGTAATCCATAGTTTTTATTTAATTTTAATTGTTTAATTCTTTCGACAATTTTAATTCTTGGTTTTTAATTTTTAGCAATTCCTTTGCTTGTTTTTCCCAATCTCCTTTTGATAAACCAGTAATCAATGTTAGATAAGGACTTCTTGCTACTCTCCAATTTATTTCAAACTTTTTCTTTCTTTCGTCAAAGATAACATCATCTTCCTTCGGCGGGGTTATATCATTTTTATAAAAATAACTCATTTGCTTTACATCTTCTAACCATTCCTTTTCTAATGATTCATCGGGATATAAGACTGGACATTCCTCTATCGTTAAATCGTCTTTCGAAATATAAATTAGAATCCCCTTCGGTAAATTTAATGCCTTAATATAAGTGTATATCTGTAATTTATGATGTCTATAACCATCTCCAATATAACCCTTCTTGTTCCAGAAAGCATTACTATTAACCGATTTAACATCAATTAGCGTTGTATCTAACCCATTAGAATAATCTTTTTCCAGCCTATCAATAATTTTATATGATATTCTCTCTATTGCTTCTGAAAAACCATAATTTTTAACTCTTTCTCTTGCTTCGTCCCAATTTGATAAGCCACCTATTATTGCATCTCCGTATCCAACTACTTTTAATATTTCATCAGTCGCTGGTATTTCGCAATAGAACTCGCTTTCTTGTAAAACTCCTATCTTCTCAAATACTTTATAGACAAGATGATGAAATTCATTTCCAGCAGCAAAAACCCTTAAAACTCTTTCGTCGTACGGATTACTTGGTTGAATGCCTTTCATTTTATAAAATCTATCAATGAACGGACTTCCTAAATCGCTTGCGTTTATAAAATCCCTTTTTTTCGTATCCTCTCTTTCGACTATTAAACTTGTATTCCATAAATCAGATATTAAGTAATTTTTGTTTTTTTGAGTTTTCATATTTTTTTTTATTTGTGGAGGGGCTTAAAGCGTCTCCGCCAAGTCCCTCCACAAATGAGACCCTTTAATTATTCCATCTCTTATTAACGGAATCTATGTAATACTTTGAGCTTTTTAATAAAGTTTCTGAACTTATTTTTCTATTAGCAAATGCCTTATTAAGTTCGTCTATTTCTTTATAGTCAGAAATAGTTTGAGCCAACTTTATTATCAACTCACTAATTCTATCTTTTGTTTGTTCTAACCGACTTTGTAATTCTTCCATAGTTTTGTTTTTAATTTTAATTTTCGACCACTTAATCAATCATTGAGTAAACTCCCGTTGGTATACCTTTTTGCTCTAAAAATTCAGCAACTTCATTACAAATCCTTTCATCAAAACTCATACATTGACCATATCTCGGAATTTTGATTGGGAGTTCGTAAGCCGCCCAATGACAAGTTTTCGCAGAGTAGCAATCGCAATCAGATAACAACCTTAAAGCCTTTCCTAAATCAGTATTTTTTGCCTCTGGCTTTAGATATAAGACTGCCATCCCACAAGGAAAACCATCGACAATATCAGATACATCAACATTTCTTGCTACTTCTTCAGCTTCTTCAAAGATAGGTTTATATTTTGCCATCACTCTATCTATCTCAACTAATTTATTTTGCCACCATCTCCAGCTTGACCAAAATGCCTCGTGATATATTTGAGCACGCTCTTTCAAAGTTTCTTCGGTATAACCAAATTGTTTTATCAATCGTTCTTTTTCCGCTTCAGCAGAAAAAACTATCTTTTTGTAATAACTTGTTATACCTTCAGGATACTCATTCTCAAACCTCTCTTTTTCTTCTTCGGTTTTTTCTCTTTTAAACTCTCTAACCCAACGCTTCACATCATCTTTTGCATATTGCTTAATCTCTTTTATTTTTTTATCATTTAACATATTTTTATTTTTTAATTAATTATCGACCACTTAATCTTGAAAAATCGATTTATTATTTAATAATGTGCGACCTCCCAATTTTGTTTTACCAGTAGTGAGCATACTTCCTCCTATAATAGCTTTTCCAAATATTTTAGAATGTTCGCCAACTCTTGCTTCTTCTTGAACCTTTGCATTTCCAAATACTTTAGCGTTTCCAGATACTTGAGAGTTATCCGTGATGAAGGCATTTCCAAATACTTTAGCGTCGTGTCTTACTATAGCGTTTCCGCAAACTTCAGCGTTTCCAAATACTTGTGCATCTTCAATTACTTTGGCATCATCTTTTACTATTGCATCTTCCGATACCCAGCATCTACCTTCTTGAGATAAGTTTTCTTCTTTTTCAATCCAACCACCTAAATCTCCCTTTTTAACATTTCCAAAATTTTTAAGAGCTTTTATCCTGTGTAAATCAATGTCGTAAAGTTCGCCGTTCCTGTATACTCCCTTCTTTTTTGTTATATCCGTTATTTCGTATTTCATAATTTTGTTTTAATTTTTAATTGACGACCACTTAATTATTTAATTAAACTTTCTGCTATTCCTTGTATTACATAATCCATATAAATTGCTTGACCAGTTCCTTGTCGTCCCCAGACCTTGAAATCCAAATCCTCAAAAACAACCTCACCAGCATCCTTTAATTCGTCATACAACCAATCATCAACTGCCCAAAATTCGTAAATCTCTGGATACTCCTCTGTTTCTTCGTCCTCCTTATAGTTCTCAGCTTCAAGTAATAAATCGGGATTCTCGTTTAATTCTTTTTCCATTGT
>JAGPKI010000117.1 GCA_018054005.1 Caldisericia bacterium | reverse complement strand
TGGAGAGGAATAAATATAGATGCTATGCCAGGTTCTATGAAGGCATTTGAAAGAAAAAGACCTAGGGATATTAATCTGGAAATTGGGGTTTCAGGAAAAGAGGGGGAGATGACTTTTTATATGTTTGATGATCCTGCTCTTAATGGCTTCTCTATGGAGATCTCAAAAGATAGAGACAAGAATTCAAATTTTGAAATTATTGAGGAGAGAAAGATAAAGACATATCCATTATCAAAAATATTGGATAAATATCTACCAAAAGACCAGAAAATAGATTTTATGAGTATAGATGTAGAAGGATTAGACATGATAGTATTAGAATCTAATGACTGGAAAAGATACTCACCTAGGTATCTACTAGTTGAATGTATAGGAGATACTGTGGAAGATATTATGCAAGATAAAATATACAGATTCTTATCTGAGAAGGGATATAAGATTGTTGGAAAAACATATAGGACACTAATACTTAGAAAAATTTAACAGGGTGATTTATAGTTGAACAATAATTATTTTAGATTAATCTTAGGTTTATTATGATAAAATTTAACTGTTGGACTTTTGAAGGATGATTTATATATTAATAAGAACTAAAGGAAGGATAACGAATAAAAACAATAAGATTTTATAATGAAGAGATAGTTAGAAAGAATATAGAACAGCAAGACAAAGAGAATTTAAAGCAAACGAAGATGGAAATTCACTAGAAACTTACTTCGTGAGGTGGTGGAAATTTTTATATTTACTTAATTAAAGAATTCTCTATTAATCTTTTTACCATTCTAATACCATCAATTAATCCTTGTGGTGAGAATCTTCTCATATGTTAGTACCTACTCTTAGGGTAATCTTGTATATATTATTTTAATGGGTTCTTCTTTGATATTAGGGTCAACATTTTTAATTTGTCCTAGCGTCTCTGATTCAAATTCATATCTATCTAGGTATGTATATACAGAGGTATATATGCTTTTTTATTATATGCTCCAAATTCTGACTGACTATCTGTTACCATTATTCCAAAGAAGAAGAATGTTATTAGATTGGCAACCTTATTCATCATTACTATTCTGGATTTAGACATACCTTTAGTACTAAGCATCCTACTACCGATAACTACATCTGCCTTGTTATCTAGTATTGGTTTTATTAACTTTTTAATATCTTTAGGATTATGTTGTCCATCTGAAACCATTGTTACAATGATATCTGCATTTAGTAATTTAGCAGCCTCTATTCCTGTCTGTGTAGTGGCTCCCGTTCCTCTGTTTATTATATGTTTTGCTACTATCGCACTACTATTCTTTTTACTAATTCATATCCATTATCGCTACTTCCGTCATCTACTACTACAATATTGTTATATCCTTTATCATTAAGAGATTTAATTACTTTTAATATCATTTTAGAATCATCGTAGAGAGGGATTGTGATGTAGACTTTGGATTGATTCCTTTTGACATATTGTGACTATACAGAATCAATTATTATAAGACAAGTATTTAAACTTATAATTCCCCTCCTTCTAGATAACATTAGAGACTCTCCATAGTAAGTGACTGGTAGAAGAATGCATTTCTCAGCGATTGGATTCTTATGCATAAGATATCATAATTTGGTGATTAAAAATACTTTATAATTAATATACCTTGAACTATAGGATTGTGTCTTGCTTTAGAAGAGGAAACTTTATAAAAAGGCTATGGTAAACACTGGATTTTTAGTAATAGGTTTAGAATGAGAATAGTTTCTTTTATGATATAAATTTGAGTTATGAGAATGAGGATGTTAGGAAGGAAGTATGATAAAATTGTGTCGAGTAAATTTATTATATTGGTTCTTAATGAAAGCTAACCTGTTACAGAAGATTATTTCTCGACTAGGTTGTTCTGAATTCAAATTTTATCTTGTGTATCTAGTTATTTTTTCTTTACTCTTTTTTTGCTCTTTATTTTTGGATATAGAAATGTTTACCTATCTTTTGTTTATAGTGATAGGATTCGGGTGGAGTTTATTGTTTTTAAGAGGAGAATTATCTTTGATAGAGCACCTAATGATTTCTCCAGTTATTTTCCTCTCAATATTTGTTTCTTATTCGGTAATCCTTTCGGTCCTTGGAATACAACTAACTTCATTGGTTGGATATTTCTTTATGCTTTTTTCTCTGCTCGTTTTTTTTATTAATAACCCCTTTAAAGAAGAGAATTTTAAAAAAACATTTGAAAAGGAAGAATTATTATTACTTTCTATGTTTATTGCTTCTATAATAGCAAAGATAGTTTCTGTAAAGGGTTTGAGTGTACCGAATCTTTCTGATACGATAACACATACCTATTATGCAAATCTGATATTAAAGACTGGAACTATTCCTTTCTTTTATTCTCCAGGACTTCACGTTCTTTCAGCTTTTTGTGATATGTTAAGAGCTGGTCCGGTTGTTAAACAAATTCTATATCTAACCAACTTTTTTAGTGCATATTCGGGAATTATAGCCTATCTTTATATTAAGAAGGTATTTAAGGATAAAATCGCTGCACTAGCTGCAGCTTTGATGTTTTCTCTTGGCATTGCTCTTTCGACATTTTTCTATGGAGGGGGGAAAAATTCGCTTGTTGTTGCTGTCCCAGTCCTATTATTTTTCCTCCTTATAATAAGTCTTAATCAAGAGGCTTTTTCAAAAGCAAAAAACTTATTATCTGTAATTATTCTCTTTTCAATATTTTTAGTACATTATCCAACAGCTGTTTTTGCTGCTATTTATTGGTTTGTTACATTTTTGGTTAGTTCTAAGAAGCAGAAAAAAAATGCATGGGTTCCTGGACTTGGTGTAATTATAGGAATGGGGTATTTGTTCTATACATATTTTAGATATTCGATTCCTAATATGGATAATGTTGCTACTCCTTCCCTGTATAGTTTTAGCTTACCTCAGGATTTCATTAGAAGTGTAAGAGAATACTTTTCATTTGTAGTAAATGCTGTTTCGGAGCACACATTCCGAGGTTCTCAGGCTTTTATTCCTTATTTAGCTTATGGAGGAATTTTATTTGTGTTTGTCAAGAGTATTTCCTTAAAGTCCGATGGTAGAAAAGGCTTCAGGAGTTTCTTATTCTGGTTCTTTTCTTGTTTAATCTTCTGTTCTTTACTATGGATATTTCAAGTTACCGATTTGCAGATAGTGCTTGAAACATATGCTTTAATTTCGTTTGTATTTTTTTATATATTCTTGGCTTTTTCTATCAGTTTTTTTTACAACAATGTAATAAAGCTTCTTATTAGAAGGGATCATTTTTTGCTTTTCACTATAATATACTCCGTACTTTTTACAAATATGGCAAGTTCAACATTTAATGATTTTGAGTATATGAAAACTGTTAATGTTGTAGGACAGGAGGATCTGGAAATGTTTGCGTGGATTGATAAAAATCTTCCAGATGAAGTTTCTATTGTGACAAATGGATTTGAAGCAGTACCAAATTTAGTAGGTCCTTCTGATTCAGGAGGATGGTTGAATTATTTTACTGGGAATGATATTAGTACCCCTTTCTGGAGATTTAGTGATAAAAAAACTCTTCTTAATTTAAAATACTATTTAGACTTGCAAAAGGATTTAGGAGATTGTGAAGCAATTAATTATTTCCTAGATAATGGCTTTCTTTATTACTTTGAGGGCTCTCTCCCAGCTCGAGATGTTTTAGCTCCGAAGGAACAATTAGAAACTTATGGGTGGGAGATTGTTAATTCGGTAGGCAATTCTCGCTTATACAAAATTCCCTCATGTGATCCTAGATAGTTTGGAATGAAGTATAAATTAACACCTGTAGAATTAAATTGATCATAGGAAATTTTTGTTAAGTAGGACTTTCGAGGAATTATAAATAAGATCTCTAAATAATAAAATATAGCAATGAAAATCTCAATAATAACAAATTATAATACTGATACATATCTAGAGAAAGCTATTAAAAGTATACTTAACCAAAAAGAGAATTTTGAATTAGAGTATATAATTACAGATGGGGGATCTACAAATAATGGTCTTGAAAATTATCAAAGAGTATGATCAAGAAGCTGGAAATGGAATCTAATAGAAAGGGAGAGCACTTCTCCTATGATATAGGATTTCAGTTTCTACTAATTCTCTCCCTTTCTTTCTCATATGAATAGCTATTGTCCTTCATATTGAAGTGTTCTTCAATTTTTTCTTTCTTTATAACCTTTTCCAAATAGTCAATACTTTTTTCCCAAGACCACTCTTTTACAGTTTTCATTCCATTCCTTATAAGTTTATCTCTTAGTTTAGG
>JAGPKI010000116.1 GCA_018054005.1 Caldisericia bacterium | reverse complement strand
ATTAAGGCTTTAGGAGGGGTTATTTCTTCTGGTAAAACACTCAAATCAGATGAGGGTGGGAAAAAAAGTGATGTAACTGGCTCTTCTGTTCTTAATCCAAAGAGATTTATTTTTGAAGTGTCTATTAATCTCTTTAAGTGGGACTTTTCGAAAGTATTATCCTGAGGAGCATAGCAATCATAACCTTTAAGGATCCTATCCATGAAGTCTTGAAACTTTGAATGAGTCATAAAACCAATTTTCATTTATTATTTTTCCTTTCTATCCCGCTATTTTAAGATACAAAGGTGAGTAATTTTTCAAACTTAAATAAATATTGCTTCTAATAACCCTTTTACTAAAAATAAAATAAATTTTAAAATTTGTCAAGAAATCTTTTTAAAAATTTATTTTTTTATTACTTTAATTGAAATCAAATTATTATAATATATTGACTAAAGATGAATTATTTATTAATTAAATTATTATTTTATTATTCACAATTTAATATTTTTATTTTGGAGGTTTGAATTTAATGCCCATTTATGAATATATGTGTGATAATTGCAATAATACATTCGATGTTTTTACTACTTACGAAAATAGAAATAATATAATCTGTCCAAAGTGTGGTAATAAGAGTGTAAAGATTTTAGTATCAAAACTTGGATATATAAAACATCCTACACAGGTAGCAGAAAATAATCACTTAGATTGCAATCATACGGATGACAAATAAGAGGAGAGTTTGATTTAACTTGGCATTTGAAGAAGAAGTCAAAAATTTAGAAAAAGAATTTTTTGAAGAAATTAACAATGTTAAAAGTATTTCAGAACTTGATGAGTTAAAAATCAGATATCTTGGTAGAAAAGGTAAAATAAGAAAACTCTTTAGTGATTTGAGTGAACTACCCCTTGAAGAGAAGAAAGAGGCAGGCAACATACTAAATTCACTTAAAAATAGAATTACAATTTCTATTGAAGAGGCAGAAGCTAAAATTTCAGAGGAAAACAAATATTTTAAGAATACAAATTTTTTTGATTACTCTATACCAGGTAATAGATTTGAAATTGGCCATATTCACCCGTTAAGTTTAATTGTTGATGAATTATATTTTATATTTAGAAGTTTAAATTTTAAAATTATTGATGGCTATGAAATAGAGGATAACTATCATAATTTTGAAGCATTGAATATTTCAAAATGGCATCCTGCGAGGAAAATGCAGGATTCATTTTATATTGACGAAGATCATCTGCTCAGAACTCACACTTCACCTGTTCAAATAAGAGCAATGGAAACATTAAAGCCACCGTTAAGAGTTGTGACAATAGGTGGTAGGTGCTATCGTAGAGATGCACAAGATGCCACTCATACACCAGTTTTTCACCAAATTGAAGGACTCGTTGTAGATAAAGATGTCAATCTATCAGATTTAAGCTGGATTTTGAAAGAGATGATGAAAGGTATTTTTGGAAAAGAGATTGATGTAAAGTTCATACCTTCGTATTTTCCATTTGTCGAGCCTGGTGCTGAGACTCTAATAAGTTGTCCATTCTGTCTAAGTGAAGGTTGTAATGTATGCAGTAATTCAGGCTGGATTGAATTAGGTGGCTCTGGAATGGTCCATCCACAAGTTTTTAGAAATGTTGGTATTGACCCTGACAAATTTAAAGGTTTTGCTTTTGGATGGGGGATTGAACGCCTTGCAATGATTAAATACGGTATTAACGATATAAGGCTCTTTTTTGAAAATGATAAGGAATTTTTGAGGCAATTCTAAAATGATTTTAGCATATAATTTTTTAAAAGAGATATTTAAAGAATATACTCCTTCACTCGATGAACTTACTAATAAATTGATTAATATAGGTTTTGAAGTTGAAGATTTAATAAAGCATCCATTAAATGATATCATAACTGTCAGAGCTAAAAATGTCGAAAAAATAGAATCTTTAAACAATCTTTATAAAGTTGAAGTAACTGATGGTGAAAACACAATTACTGTTGTAACCAGCTGGGAAAAGATAAAAATTGGTGGTATTTACACATATGCTTCACCTAATACCTTAATACTCGGTAAAACATTGGAGAAAAAACAATTTGGTGATGTTATATCCGACGGGATGTTGCTTTCATTTAAAGAGCTCTCCTTAAACCCTGACTTTTTAAGTGCAGTTGAAAGAGAAGGCATAATGGAGTTACCTGACGATACTCCTATTGGTCATAATTTCTATGAACTTTTTAATCTTTCTGCACCACTATTAAACCTAAAAGTTCCTTTCAATAGATCAGATTGCTATTCATTTTTAGGGATATTAAGAGAGATTGGAGCAGCTTTTTCTATATCTATACCTCAAGAGATAAAAAACAAACCTAATTTTATTTATCCATCTTTTAATAGCTCAAAAATTAAAAGAGAAACAGCAAAAAAAGATTTCAAAGGTGTTAAAATACTAAATAAAGAAGGCTGTCCTTACTATAGCTGTACAATAATTAACAATATTAGTGTAAATAGATCACCTTATGAAATTAGAAAATCATTATTTTCTTTTGGGATAAGACCTATATATAATGTAGTTGATATTGCTAACCTTATAATGTACTTTTATGGTCAACCACTTCACACATTTGATTTAAATAATATTGGTGGAAGAGAAATCATTGTCAGAACAAGCAATGACACAGAAGAATTAAATGCAATAGATGGAAAAACTTATCCTTTAACTGAAGAAGACCTTGTTATCGCTGATGATTTGCATCCCATAGCTTTGGCAGGTATTATTGGGGGTAGAGATAGCGAAATAAAAAATAACTCTAAATGTGTTTTAATTGAAGCTGCATTCTTTAATCCACTATACATAAACAGAACTTCTGAAAGACTAAATATTAATACTGATGCATCAATTAGGTATAGTAGAATTGTTGACAGAACCAGAACAAAAGAATTAGCATTGATGGCAACCAATCTTATAGCGACGATTTGCAATGGAACTATTTTAGGAGAAATTTTAGAATATGGTAGCGACGAATATAAACCACAGAAGATAGATTTTTCAATAGGTGATTTTAAAAAAGTAACAGGAATTGAATTAAGTAAATATACTGCTACTCACATTATGAGTAAACTTGAAATACCTTTTGAAATTAAATCACAAGATTATCTGACTATAAAAGTACCACCATTTAGAGAAAACGATATAAAAGAAACCGTTGATATAATCGAAGATATATTGAGATTTGTTGGTTATGACAAAATAACTCCTAAGGCTTCACCTTTTTATGTTAAATATGAAGATGAAAACTATAATTACAAAGTTAAAAATAAATTACGTAATTTATTAATTGGTTTAGGGTTTTCAGAAGTCGTTACTGACTCATTTGTTAAGGATGAAGAAATATCTCTTATTTATGGAAATGACATAAACAACTTATTAAGAGTAAAAAATCCTATTAAAAGCGGATTATCATTTCTTTCACCAGACAAGATTATTGGTTTCTGTTCTGTAATACAACACAATATAAATAGAAAACATACCGACCTTAAATTTTTTGAGATCGGAAAACATTATATGAAATACTCAGAAGAAGAGTTTCTCGATATAATTTTGTCAGGAAACAGAAATATTGAAAATTGGCTTGAGAAACCTTTAAAAGTAGATTTCTATTATGGAAAAGGAATAATTGAATCCTTATTTATAAGATTTAATGTACCCTATAAAGAGAAAAAGAATATAAATAGCAAAATATTCGATACAGATGAATCTGTTGACTTCTTCATTGATAATTCAAATATTGGCTCATTCGGGAAAGTTAATAAAAATATAAGAAATTATTATGATATTAACCAGGATATCTTTTATGCAACCATAAAGTTGTCATTTATATCTAAGTATATCCTTCAGATACCAAAGTTTACACCCATTCCACAAACCCAAGAAATTGTTAGAGACATAGCATTGGTTGTGGATGATATTGTAAAAGTTGGAGATATTATTGATAAAATAAAATCATTAGCTAATTCATCACTTACTAATATTACTCTTTTTGATGTTTATAAAGGGGATAATATTCCTGAAGGTAAAAAAAGTGTCGCATTAAGGTTAAACTTTAATTTTGGTCTAAATAAAACCAGTGAGCAGATTCAGAAAACGCTTGATGAGATTATAAATAATGTTTGTTATACTTTCTCAGCTAAATTAAGAAAGTAATAATATATTTTTTCATATCAAATTTTGGATGCAAAATGATTCCAGAAAATAAATTTATTTTCAAAAATTTTTATTATTCTTAATTACACCCTTCTTTCTGCATCTCTCCTTAATAATCTCCTTGTTTGTC
>JAGPKI010000115.1 GCA_018054005.1 Caldisericia bacterium | reverse complement strand
TGTACTCCAAGGACTCATGAGCCACTTTTTCAGGATACAATTAGGGAAGCAGGGTTAAATAGATTTCTCTTTGAAATGGCTAATATAAGAGATCAGGATAGCTGGGTACACCAAAACGATAAAGAAGGTGCTACTGAAAAGGCTAAAGACCTTGTAAAAGCTGCCGTTGCAAGAGTTGTTGACCGAACTCCACTTGCCATTCAATTATTACCAATAACTAAAAGAGGGCTTGTAATAGGTGGTGGTATTGCTGGTATGAATGCAGCATTATCTCTTGCAGAAGAAGGCTTTGAAACATATTTGATCGAAAAAGATTCTGAGCTTGGCGGTAATGCAAAATTTATTCATTATATGTTAGATGGCTCTTCTGTTGATAGTTATCTTTCTGAACTTAAAAATAAAGTTTTAAATAACTCTCTTATAAATGTCAGACTTAATGCTAATATTGATTCAATTGAAGGGTATGTTGGCAACTATAAAACAACCCTTAGCACAGGTGAAGCAATAGAACATGGTGTCGTTATTGTGTCAACTGGTGCAATTGAAAGCGAAATAAAATCTTTTATGTATGGAAAATCTGAAAGAATTATAACTCAAAGAGAATTCGAAGAAAAACTTTACAAAAATGAATTAATTGAACCTATGAATGTAGTAATGGTTCAGTGTGTGGAATCTCGAAACAAAGAACATCCATACTGTTCAAGAATATGCTGCCAGGAAGCTATTAAAAATGCTATAAAAATTAAGGAGAATTCTCCTCAAAGTGAGGTTTATATACTTTATAGAGACATAAGAACTTACGGTTTGAATGAGCTTTACTACAAAAAAGCTCGTGAATTAGGTATTATATTTATTAATTATGATGAGGATTGTTTACCAGAAGTTACTTTAGATGGAGAAAATGTTTTTGTTAGTGTTAGAGATGCTCTTTTAAGAAGAGATTTAATTTTGAATCCGGATCTTTTAGTCTTAAGTGCTGGTATTACCGCAGAACCTGGAAATGAAAATTTATCTAAATTTCTTAAAGTACCTCTAAATGAAGATAAATTCTTCTTAGAAGCTCATGTTAAACTTAGACCTGTAGAATTTGCAACGGATGGAGTATTCCTTGCAGGGCTTGCACATTCACCTCTTACAATAGAAGAAGCTATAGTTCAGGCAAGAGCAGCTGCAGGCAAGGCTTCTATAATTCTTTCAAAAGAAGGAATAGAAGCCGGTGGAAAGGTGGCAGAAGTGAATGAGAGAAATTGTGTTGGGTGCGGAGTGTGTGAGTCAGTATGTGCTTACGGTGCAATAAAATTAGAAGAGAAAAAGATTTTTGGTGAATTGAAAAAAGTATCATCTGTGAATCCTTCTCTTTGTAAAGGTTGTGGTGCATGTGCCGGTGGATGCAGGTCAAACGCTATAGATATTTCTGGTTTTTCAAACGAAGAGATAGTAGATGCAATTGATGCTATTCTTGAACCAATTTAAAGATGATTTTGTTAATGAATGGTGGTGATTTATGAACGAGTTTGAACCAAAGATTATCGGTTTTCTCTGCAACTGGTGTTCTTATGCAGGAGCGGACCTTGCAGGAGTTTCAAGGTTTCAATATCCGGCAAATATAAGAATTATAAGAATACCATGCTCTGGAAGAGTAAATCATCTTTTTATTATGCGAGCTCTTTATGACGGGGCAGATGGAGTTTTAATTTCTGGGTGTCATCCAGGAGATTGTCACTATCAAACTGGTAATTATTATGCCCGAAGGAGATTAGAAATATTTAAGAATTTGCTCTACCTTATTGGAATACCCCAAAATCGATTAAAACTTGCATGGGTTTCTGCAAGTGAAGGAGCTCAATTTTCTAAGCTTGTTACCGAAATTACTGATGATGTTAAAGAATTAGGCGAAAATGAAGAATTTAGAGCAGTAAGAAAAGACATTGAGGAGTTCTGCAATGAACAATGATAAGTTAATTACTGAAGAGATCAGAGAATTTGGTCGAAAAGCTTTTAAAGAGGAAAATGTAGAAATTATTATTGGTTATGAATCTTTAAATGATAATTCTTTAAAGCCAGCAGTAATTTATAATGAAAATGAAGTTAATAAACTTACCTGGAATCAGACTGCATCGTTTAATCTCGCAACACTTTTAAGGAAATTTAAAGGAAAAAAAACTGGAATAATTGCTAATGGTTGTATAGGAAGGTCATTACTGGTTTTAATCAATGAAGGGCAAATCAAAAGAGAGAATTTAGTTATTATAGGTGTTCCCTGTCAGGGAATACTTAATGAAAATAATGGAGAACTATATGAAAATTGTATGAGTTGCAAATATCCTTCTCCTCCAATTTTTGACTATATTGCAAAAGTTGAGCCATTAAAAGTTCAGGGTGATACATTGGGAGAAAGAATAGAAACAATCGAAGCGATGAGTGAGAGCGAAAAACTCTCTTATTTTAAAGAGCAGATGAATAAGTGTATCAGATGTTATGCTTGCAGGCAGGCATGTCCGATGTGTTATTGCGAGACATGTTTCGTTGATATTAATTCTCCTAAATGGCTATCGAAAGAAGTAACAAATGAGGATAATACAATCTGGAACATTACTCGAATTTATCATCTCGCAGGAAGATGTGTCGAGTGCGGTGCATGCAGCAGAGCCTGTCCGGAAGGTTTAGACCTTATGTATTTGATAGGTAAAATGAACAGAGACACAAAGAGGCTATTTGGTTTCGAGGCAGGACTTAAAATCGGAACAAAAGGAAACCTTGAAACATTTAATCCGAATGATCCTGATTTCTTCTGGAAAGGAGAATCTTAAAGAAAATGAAGCTCTTAAGGATAAAAAAAGATAACTTTGAAGAGGCTTTAAGAAGTTTACAAAATGAGTTTAAAATATACATTCCCAAAAAAGAAGATGATAATATAGTTTTTAGTGAGCTTGGTAATTTTAAAGATATGGATTATAAATTTGAGAGGACCTCTCATCCTATAAAGGAATTTGTCTTACCTCAAAATGAAACTTTATTCTATTTTTTGAAGGATGGATCCAGAGAGAAAGAATCTTTTGATACATCAAAGAGAATTCTTTTAGGAGTAAGGCCTTGCGATGCAAAAACTTTAAAGCTATTGGATTTTAATTTTTTAGATTCTTCTTACATTGATCCTTATTATGAAAAAAGAAGAAAAAATACATTTGTTATATCCATTGCTTGTAATGAGTTTGGAGAAAATTGCTTTTGTGATTCTTTGGGAGATAGTCCCTATAAGCTTAATGGAGCAGATGCAATTATTTATTCTATTTCTAATGAAGAGCTTAATTTATTGATTGATAATGAAGTAATTTTCTCTTTCTTTAAAAAATATGGCGAGAAAATAGAAGAAGTAAATGGCGAAGAAGAGGTTAGCGAAAAAGGGAAGATAGCAGAAAGAGCCACAAAGCCTCTACCTGTAAAAGAACTTAAAGAAAAACTTCCAAGCTTAATAGGGAGCACGGATTTGTGGAAAAACATATCATCTACTTGTATAGAATGCGGAGTTTGCACATATCTATGTCCTGCTTGCTATTGTTTTGACATAAGTGATATTACATTTGGTAAGGGTGGAAAAAGATTAAGAAGTTATGACAGTTGTATGTTTAAAGAATACACTTTGGAAGCAAGTGGCCATAACCCAAGACCAACAGGCGCCGAAAGATGGAGACAGAGATTATTGCACAAATTCCTCTACTATCCAGATCTTTATAATGAGTTAGGATGTAGTGGATGTGGGCGATGCATAGATAAATGTCCATCAAAAATTGATATACGGGAGGTTATAAATTATGCCTTCAATTATAAATGATAATCCTTACTTACCAGTTCCAGCAAAAGTTGAATCTACAGATTTTGAGAGTGATGATAAAACTCTTAAAACATTAACTTTTTCTTTTCTTAACCCTTCCATAAGAGAAAAGTTTAACTTTCTTCCAGGCCAATTTATTGAACTTTCTATAGCTGGTAAAGGAGAAAGTCCGTTTGGAATTGCATCAAATCCAACTGAGGAATTGATAAAAATAACAGTAAATAGGACAGGCTATGTAACAAATGCTATTCATAATCTTTATAAGGGAGATATAGTTGGGATTAGGGGTCCACTTGGAAACTGGTACCCTATTTCTAAATTTGTTGGATCAAATTTAGCTATAATATCTGGCGGTTTTGCATTTACAACTCTTGCATCTTTATTAGATTATCTCCTTGAAAATTATTCAGACAAATTAGGTAAAATTTATCTGATATACGGTGCAAGGAATCCTGGTATGCTTCTATACAGGGATAAACTTAAAGAGTGGAGCAATAATCCAAGACT
>JAGPKI010000114.1 GCA_018054005.1 Caldisericia bacterium | reverse complement strand
TTTTCTCTCGTAACGGTAACTGAAAATCCAAATGGTACTTTCCATTGTCTCAAATTATCTATGTTTTGCATTACTTTCTTAAAAATACCCTTACCTCTTCTTGCGTCAGTGCGATCTTCAAATCCTTCAATGCTTATAGCAGGGAAAATATTACCCATATTTGCTATTCTTTTTACTATTTCCTCATTAAAGAAAGTACCATTAGTATAAATTTGAAAAACCATGTCACTTTTCTCTTCGAGAACATCAAGAAGATAAGGATACATAAATGGTTCTCCGCCAGAAATAGTAATAAAATAAATCCCTAAATCCCTTGCTTGATCTAAAATAGAAGAAAAAAGCTCTTTATCCATTGTTGCAGCCTGTTCATAATTACCTGCCCAACATCCATCGCACTTGAGGTTGCACCGTTCTGTTGGGTCAATAAGAAGAAAATATGGTACATGTATTCCTTCCTTTTCTTCTATTTGTTTTCTTTTACGATCGCCATCCCATGTAGCATTTACAAGAAAATTGGTAAAAGCTTTTATAATAAAATTTCTGTTTATGTTTGAAAAAATTTTGTCAAAATACTTAGGGCAAGCATGGTCTGGATTATTATACATGTCAATAACATTTTGTACTGTTTTCTTTTGGTCTCCAAAAGCTAGGACTTTAGCAATATTTAGAGCTCTTGGTAGATTCTTCTTCGGGTTAGAAACAAGATAATCAATCACTCGTGAGACTAAAAAACGTCTCCATCCATTACTCAAATTAACCAATATTTTTCACCTCCTAAAATAAATTACTTACTAATATAATAATACCCTTACATTAAAGTTCAACTCACAAATGCAAATTTTAAAAAAGTAAAAAATTACTTTTTCGTTTAATTTTATCTTATTTCTACTGTGGCTCCAACACTGACTAACTTTTCTTTAATATCATTAGCTTCTTTCTCACTTACTTTTTCTTTTATAGCTTTAGGGGCACTATCAACAAGCTCCTTTGCTTCTTTGAGTCCTAGTCCTGTTATGTCTTTTACTACTTTAATAACCTGAATTTTTTGTGAACCTGCATCTGTTAAAACCACATCAAATTCTGTTTTAGCAGCTTCTTGTGCAGCTCCTACTGCTTGTGAAGGTCCAGCTTGTGGAGCATAAGCCATAGGCATTTGAGCAGATACCCCAAATCTTTCTTCAATTGCTTTAACTAATTCTACTAAGTCTAAAACTGACATTTTCTCAATTTCATTTATTATTTCTTCTTTATTCATTTTTTAAAATATCCTCCCTTTAAATATTTTTTTCTTTTTTATTTTTTACTTCATTAATTGCGTAAACTAACTTCGACAAAATAGCATTTAATGTAACTGCAAGTTTACTAACTGGTGAATTAAGAGTAAAAGCCAATTTTTGATATATAGCTTCTTTAGATGATATTTCAGCTAATTCTAAAACATCTTTAGAATTTACAAATCTACCATCAATATATCCACCTTTTATAACTGGTTTACCAGTTTTTCTAATAAAACCATAAATAACTCTACACGGAATCAAAGGATCTTCTGAAGAATAAACTATACCAGTCTGCCCTCTAAAAATACCATCTTGCTCTTCGGAGATTTCAATACCACTATTTTTTGCTCCTTTTTTCAAAAGAGTATTTTTTGAAATATAAGCTTTTAAGTTGTTAAGTTTTATTTCTTTTCTAAATTCGACAGCTTCGTTTGCCTGCATTTTCTCAAAATTATAAAACACAACACCTTTTGAATTACTCCATAATCCTGATATTTCTTCAATTAATTTTTCTTTTTCTTTACGAGTAAGCAAATTTACCTCCTTTCAAAAAAAATTGCCTTCCCTAAAAAATTTCTTATTGAAGGAAGGCAATTTTTATACTCTAAAAATATTAATACTTAAAATAATTTTATAATTGCTTTCCCTCAATGAGCTCACTTCCAATTTAAGTGAATTAAATCCCTTTAAAGAATACTCGTTTTCTCAGGGAAAAGTAATAATTTAACTTTTCAATGATTTAAGTAATTTACTAACATTAAGCTTTACAGAAGGACTCATTGTTAAGCTAAGAAATCCTTCTTTAATATACTGCCCTTTTGCACTTTGTGGTTTTGCACGAATAATAGCTTCAAATAAAGCATAAATATTTCTTACTAAATCTTCCTTATTAAAAGATGATTTACCAGCTGGTGCATGTATATTACCAAACTTATCAACCCTAAATTCTATTCTTCCAGCTTTTGCATCCTTAACAGCTTTTGCTATATCGTTAGTAACAGTACCCAATTTTGGATTTGGCATTAAACCTCTGGGTCCTAAAATTTTACCTAACTTTCCAACAACATCCATACAATCTGGCGTAGCTATAACTACATCAAAGTCAAGCCAGCCACCCTCAATTTTCTTAGCTAAATCATCTGTACCAACATAATCAGCATTAGCTTCTTGAGCTTCTTTAACTTTCTCTCCTTTTGCAAAAACCAAAACCTTAACACTTTTACCAGTTCCTGATGGTAGATTGACAACACCTCTGACATTTTGGTCTGATTGCTTTGGATCTACGCCAAGTAATAAAGTAACTTCAACCGTCTCATCAAATTTAGCTGTTTTAATTTTAGGTAAAAGATCAAGCGCTTCATCGAGATCATACTCTCTTTTTTCAATAAGTTTTAAAGCATCTAAATATTTTTTTCCACTCATATTTATTACTCCTTTACTAATAAAAGATTAAACAACATCTACTCCCATAGATTTAGCAGTACCAGCAACCATTTTTGAAGCCGCTTCCTGATCAAGTGTATTTAGATCTTTCAATTTTATCTCTGCTATCTTCAAAACCTGATCTTTAGACAACCTACCTATCTTTTTCTTTAACGGATCACCTGATGCTTTTTCAATCTTTAACTCTTTTTTTATTAGAGCAGAAACAGGTGGTGTTTTTATAATAAAATCAAATGATCTATCTTGATATACAGTAATAACAACCGGTACAATTATACCTTGCTGATCCTTTGTTTTGTCATTGAATTCCTTACAAAATTGCATAATATTTATACCCTTCTGCCCCAACGCAGGACCAACCGGTGGTGCTGGATTAGCTTGTCCAGCAGGGATCTGTAATTTCACTATTCCAGTAATTCTTTTAGCCATTAATTACACCTCTTTTTACATTATATCTTGTCAATATTGACAAAATCCAATTCTACGGGCATATCTCGCCCGAATAACATTAATCGAACTTTTGCTTTCTCGGTATCCTTGTCAATCTCTTCTACAACGCCTATCATTCCATCAAAAGGTCCACCTACAATTTTCACAGAATCATTAATATCAAAATTTAACTTAGCTTTAGCTTCATCTGCACCAACTCTTAGTAACATTTTATTAACTTCTTCATCACTTAGTGGAGTTGGTTTTCCTTCGCTACCAACAAAACCAACAACATAAGGTGTATTCCTTACTAAAAGCCAGGTATCATCATCCAAAATCATTTCAATTAGAACATAGCCAGGATAAACTCTCTCTGGAACTACTTCTCTTTTACCATTTTTAAGCCTCACTTGATAATCAATTGGTACTTCTACTTTTAATATCTTGTCTTCTTTTCCAAGTGATTTCACTTTTTGCAAAAGAGTCTTTTTTACTTTATCTTCATACCCAGAATAAACACTTAAAAGATACCAATTAACACTACTTTTTGTTTTTTCAGTTTTAATTTCTTCTTTAGTTTCTACCATAATAAAAATTAACTACCCACCTTTTGCAAAATTAAGGAATGCTTCCAGTCCTTTTGCAAAAATAAAATCAACAACGCCCACAAAAATAGTCCAAATAGCAATAAAAATCAATACAACACATGTGACTTCTAACAAGACTTTTCTTGATGGCCACGTAACTTTTTGTAAAAGTTCAACTCTTACATCTCTAAAAAAGTCAGAAACCTTACTTATTTTAGCCATTTTATCAAAACAGGCCCGGAGGGACTTGAACCCCCAACACTCGGTTTTGGAGACCGATGCTCTACCAATTGAACTACGGGCCTATCTAACCTCCTTATGCTCTGTATGCTTTCTGCAAAATTGACAATATTTATTTAAAGTCATTCTTTCTGAATCCTTCTTTTTATTTTTTGTAGTAGTATAATTTCTTCTCTTGCAAGTACTACATTCAAGTGTAATTATATCTCTATTTTTGCTCTTAGCCATTTTTTAAATTACAATACCTCTTTTTATTCTTAATTTATTCGATTATCTTGGTTACTACGCCTGCTCCAACAGTTCGTCCGCCTTCTCTTATTGCAAAACGAAGTCCTTCTTCAAGGGCAACAGGGTAGATAAGAGTAACTGTCATTTTTACGTTATCTCC
>JAGPKI010000113.1 GCA_018054005.1 Caldisericia bacterium | reverse complement strand
TATCAAATGGAGGCGATATACTTATTCTCGATATGGGCAAAGAAGTTAGAATGACTGATCTTGCAGAGGCCTTTTGCAAAATACAGAATACTTCTCTAAAAGCAGTAGGAACAAAAATCATAGGAATAAGACCCGGAGAGAAATTAGAAGAAAAACTTTATTCAAAAAATGAGCAAATTGTTAGAACTGATCATGAAAAAATATTTAGAATTAACAATAACTTAAATTTAAAATGGGAAGATTTGAAAGAACAAATTGAAGAGCTTAAAATTTTAGCCAACAATGGAGATAGAGAATCTTTAATTAAAGCTATCTCAAGCTTATCAAAACTATAAATAAAACTAAATTATAACTTTATTTATATAAAGTTTACTCTAATACGAGAGGATTTAAGCATAAAAAGTTGTCTGTTAACATTTGAATAGAAATGAAAATTTTGTTTAACCCAGGATTAGTTTTCTAACAAGAAAGTTTTGAATTTTCTAAGCGCTATACCTCTATGGCTTACAGATAGTTTTTCATAAAAGCTCATTTCGGCAAAAGTTTTTCTACTTTCTATGTGATAAAATATTGGATCGTATCCAAAACCTTCTTTACCTCTCTCTTCTGTAAGTATTACACCATTTACTTCTCCCTTGAAGTAGTAGGATTTATTATTTATGCGAAAATATAGTACGCAAATAAATTTTGCGATTCTTTCTTTCTCTGATAAATTTTCTATTTCTTCTATCAACTTTCTTCTATTATCGGAATCAAAGCCAGAAAGAGAATACCTTTTAGACAAAACTCCCGGTTTACCATTTAGTGCTGGAATTATGAGGCCAGAATCATCTGACAAAGTAGGTTTTAATGTTTTTTCATATATAAAGTCGCCTTTTGCTTTTGCATTATCAGCAAAAGTTTGAAAACTTTCAAGAGAAGAAGGTATACTTATACCTAAAGTAGATGGAGTTAAAATCTTAATTGATAGATCTTTAAGAGAATGATTTATCTCTTTTACTTTCCATTCATTTTCTGAAGCTAAAAATAATTCATTTAATTGCATTGTCTTGTGCTACAAACAATTGGCTTATTCCTTTATAAGCAAGTTCTACAATTTTTACTAAATCATTTATTTTGAATGATTGTTTTTCACCTGTTCCTTGAATTTCTATTATATCTCCGTTTTTATCCATTATTATATTAAAGTCTCCATCTGCATTGGAATCTTCTTTATAATCAAGATCAAGTAATAATTCACTATATACCATTCCAACACTTATTGCTGCAACCTGCCTAATTATTGGAAGTGGATTGAAATTAAGTTTCTTTAAAGCAAGCATAACTGCTACAAATCCACCAGTTATTGCAGAGGTGCGAGTTCCTCCATCTGCTTGTAATACATCACAATCCACTATTATTGTTTTTCCCTTAAGTTGCTTTAAATCAAGAGCTGTTCTTAAAACTCTCCCTATAAGCCTTTGAATCTCAATACTTCTTCCATGCCTCAAAGTACCAAATTCTCTTGAAGTTCTCACTGCTCCGGATGTAGGAAGCATTGAGTATTCAGAGGTTAACCAACCCTGGTCTGAATTCTTTAAAAATGGTGGCACTTTTTCTTCGATAGTAGCAGAGCACAAAACTTCTGTAGAACCAATTTTCATTAGTGCAGAACCATTTGCAAATTCAAGGTAGTTTGGAATTATCTCAACTTTTCTCAATTCATCACTTTTTCTACCATCTTTTCGTAAAAATGTATTCATTTTAATATCTCAATCTACTGTCAAGGTTTTACTTATATTCCTTGGAAAATCAGGATTTAATCCATCATTAACACTTGCATAATAAGCAATTAACTGTGTAGCAATTGTATCTATAAAGGGAGTGAAATATTTTTCAGCATCAGGAAGTGGTATAATTTTTGTACTGTTCTTTTCATACTCTGAGAGATATGGGGAAATTGTTATAACATAACCTTTTCTACAGGTAATCTCGTTTATATGAGATAAAACCATTTGTGAATCCTCTTTACAGGTTACAAAAATTATAGGGTAACCCTCTTCAACAATCGATAAAGGTCCATGCTTAAATTCAGATGAATACATTCCTTCACAATGTCTATAAAAAACCTCTTTAATTTTGAGAGCACCTTCAAGAGCAGTTCCATAATTAATTCCATACCCTAAATAATAAAAGTCGTTCGCAGTACTACAAATATTTTCAATTAGATCCTTACACAAAGGCTCAGCTACTTTTAGAGTGTTTTCTAAAAGAGAGGGAATTTGATCAATATCTTTTAAAATATCAGTAGCTTTTTGGATTCCTGATTTGGAACCTATAAAAGCTCCGAGATAAAGGAAAAGAAGTATTTGATTCATAAATGTTTTTGTGGCAGGAACGCTTACTTCAAGTCCCGCTGAAATATTTAGAAATTTATCACTTTTTATAGCAATAGATGATCCGATATTATTGACTATACCGATTATTTTCCCTTTATTCCTTTTTCTAAGCGAATTGATTACATTAATAACATCTTTTGTCTCACCACTCTGAGATACACATATAACTGCATCAGATTCATTAAAAGTTTCAAGATAATATTCGTTGAATGCTCCAGCAATAAATGGAAATACTTTTAAGTTTGTTAAATTACTTAAATAGTATGCTCCTATGAGGCATGCATGATAAGAAGTACCTGAACCAATTAAGAATATTCTATTTGAATTATTTAGTATTTCAGCTACACCAGAAATATCCGAAGAAGAGTTTTTGAGAAGTTCAAGAAGTTCTTTTGTTTTTTTGGGTTGTTCATAAATTTCCTTTAACATATAATGAGGAAAACCTTCAAGATTCGCTGATTCAATAGAGATGGTTGATTTTTCTGACTCTCTTTTTATTTCTTCTCCGCTTTCTATATCGAATATCTGATAATTTTTGCTATCGTAAATTACAAATTCCCCATCATTAAGTCTAACAATTTGGTCTGTCAATTCGAGAATTGAAGGAAGATCAGATGAACAGCATATAAAATCTTTACCAGTTCCCATATAAAGCGATGAACCCATCTTTACTGCAAGCATTTTCTTAATGTCTTTTTGAGAAGCTATAAAAGCATAATCACCCTCTAAAATCTTATTTGCGAGCGTTATAGCCTGTTTTATATCTTTAGTCTCATCAAAATATTTTTCAAATGCATGTACTACTACTTCTCCATCATTTGTTCCTCTTACTGTATGCCCTTCCTTAGTAAATTCTTCAATTAAAGTAGTAGTATTTACTATATTTCCATTATGTGCACCTATTATATCGCCATCGCAGTCATAATGCGGTTGAGAATTTTCTAATGAAGGTTGACCAAAAGTTGCCCATCTTAGTTGCACAATACCACGATCACCACTAAGTTCTTTTATATTTAACTCTTTCACAACTTTATCTAATTTTCCTGGAGCTTTTCTCAAAATAGTCTTACCATCATTTAAAAACACTGCAAAACCAGCTGAGTCATAACCTCTATATGTTAATCTTTTTGCAGCTCTGATAAGAATTTCACCAAGATCTTTTCTTTCTGTATCAAATATTATTCCAAAAACACCACACATCTTATTATTATTTATCCTTTCTAAGCTAAATAGCTCTTAATATAAACATTAATAAACCGTTAATTATACTCATTATGATTGCTAAGAAAATTGCTACAGGAAAGAAATTTGGTATGTTAAAACCTGGAACGATGTAGGAAACAGTATACAGGATCAAAGCATTTACAACAAAAGTAAATAATCCAAGTGTTAAAATATTTAAAGGAAGCGTAAGCACTATTAATATTGGTCTTATAAGAAGATTAAATATTGCGAGTATAATTGCAGACAATAAAGCAATCCATAGTGAATCAATTTTTATCCAGCTGCTTATTAATGTTGATAATAGCATAAGTGATATCCAGTTTGCGATTATTGATAAGAAGAAATTCCTCATATATTATTCATCCTCCTTCTCGACAATTTCTCTGCTTTTAAAGGCTTTTTTAAGAGTTAATTGATCAGCATATTCTATATCACTCCCCAAAGGTAACCCTGATGCAATACGAGTAATTTTTATATCTGTATCTCCAAGCTCTTTTACTATAAACATTGCTGTTAACTCACCCTCGTAGGTTAAATTAGTTGCTAAAATTAACTCTTTTATTTGTGCAGTGTGTATTCTATTAATTAGTTTGTCAATACCTAATTCCACTGTGTTAAATTTATCTGCTGGTTTTAAAACACCGTGTAAAACATGATAAAGACCATGATATATGCCGGTTCTTTCAATAGATATTAAATCTTTAGTATCTTCCACTACACATATAGACGAAGTATCTCTTGAAACATCTTTACAAATATCACATAATTCATCCT
>JAGPKI010000014.1 GCA_018054005.1 Caldisericia bacterium | reverse complement strand
TTCCTTCTATTTTCGTGTCAATTATGTCTCCATCGTCAACTTTGAGTACCTCTCTTTCGAGTATGAGTCTGTTAGCAAGTATTAGGTCTTCTGGAGCTCCTGTGTCTTTCCACCATCCAGTTACTTCAGATGCTGTCATTTTGTAGCCGTTGTCTATGAGCCAGTTGTTTACGACGGGAGGATAGTATTCAGGTTTTCCTGTACCTTTTGGATCTATTGGTTTGACATAGTCAAATGCTTTGAATACAACTGGTGTGAAGAAATATATTGCTGTAAGTACAAGGTCGCTGACAAATTCTTGTGGTTTTTCAACTGTTTTTACTATTCTGTCTCCCTCTAGTACTGCGACACCAAAGTTTTGGTAATCAGGTCTTTTTACAACTAAGACATGAGCATCAGATTTTTTCTTTTTGAAATCTTCGTAGTGTTTTTTAAGTCCTCCAGTTAGTATGTTGTCTCCTGCGGAGAAGAGGAATTCGTCATCTCCTATGAGGTCTTGTGCAAGTTTAATTGGATACATCATACCATTTGGTTCTGGTTGTTCTATGTATGATATTTTTATGCCTTTCCCATACTTAGAGCCGTTGCCAAGTAACTCAGGAAGTTCTTTGTCTCCTTTGTTTATGTTTATGATTATGTCTTTGATATCAAGGTCTATGGCATCGAGTATTATTCTTTCTATCATTGGTCTGTTTCCGATTGGCAGTACATGTTTATTCTTAGTGTGTGTAAGAGGCCTAAGTCTAGTTCCCCTGCCCCCTGCTAGTATTAATGCCTTCATATTGATATCTTTATGACAATATTAGATTTTGGTATACTTTCAATGGTAGAAAGTAATCCTATGAAAGATATTATAAGAGTATTGAGAGTAAAGCAATGGGTTAAGAATCCAGAAGAAATGGTCATATTCCTTTTGAAGTTAAGTTTGGTAAGTGATTGTAAGCTATATTCTTTCCTCTAAGTATTTTTCTGCTTGTATGTCTGCTTTAGGTTTTAGAGGTTTCCACCATTGTTCGTGTTCTACATACCATTGTATTGTGTCTTTTAACCATTCGTCTATTGATTTGGTTGGATTGTATCCTAATTCTTTTGTAGTTTTTGAATAGTCTATGGCATATCTAAGGTCATGTCCTTTCCTGTCTCCTACATGTACTATGAGGGTTTCTGGTTTGTTAAGGTATTCTAGTATTTTTTTAACAATCCATATGTTTTGTTTTTCCCCATTTCCTCCAAAGAGATATGTATGCCCTATTTGTCCTTTGGTAATACAGAGTTCGATTCCTCTACAGTGGTCTTCTACATGTATCCAGTCTCTTACTTGAGTACCTTCACCATATACTGGTATTTCTTGATTCATAATGGCTCGTGTGATGGCAAGAGGTATGAGTTTTTCAGGGAATTGATATGGACCGTAGTTGTTTGAACAATTAGATATTGTTATTGGTAGTTTATGAGTGTGATAGTAGGCTCTTACAAGGTGATCAGATGATGCTTTTGATGCAGAGTATACACTTCTTGGTGCATATGGACTGTTCTCATTGAATTTGGCATTAGGATTATCTAATGGTAGTTCTCCAAATACTTCATCAGTAGATATGTGATGGAATCTAATACCTCCATTTTGAAGTGCAGCTTCTAGTAGTGTTAGTGTACCTTCTACATTTGTTTTAACAAATACTTCAGGTCCTTCTATGCTTCTATCTACATGTGATTCTGCAGCAAAGTGTACAATGATATCTACTCCCTTAGTGATGTCCATTACAAGTTCTTTGTCACATATATCTCCTTGTACAAATGTATATCTTTTGTCTTTTTCAATGTCTTTAAGATTTTCTAAATTACCAGCATATGTTAATTTATCTAAATTAATAATGTGATCATTAGGATATTTAGAAAGCCAGTATCGAATGAAGTTAGAACCTATGAAACCGCAACCACCAGTAATGAGGAGAGTCATAGAATTATGTAGTATAATTTAGATATCCTAATTATACAGGAGGAGCTGTTACTAGAATAGACTTTAACAAGAAGAAAATTTTTTCAGACATATTAATAAAAGTTAAGAACAGATTTTGCTATTCATATGAATATTTTAGGGATGTTTATATAAATTATAAGCCCATGTGATTGTATCTTTTAATAAATTCTTAATAGATTTAGGAATAAATTTACTAAGGAATCTTATAATTTTGATGTCTTTATTTTGGTTAATGAGTTTGGTATTTCCTTTTTCCTTGAATACTAGTTTATTTCTTATTCTCTTTTTGAAATCATAATTACTGCCCGAAATATGTTTGAATAGATTAAAATCAGTGACAGAAATATCCTTCTTTTCTGCAATGAAGACTAGGGAGGTTACATTTAAATATCCGTGGTACATATTATTTTTGCTTAGTGCATAGGATTTTTTAAATCCACATTCTCTCAGTATATCAAATAAATCCCAACCAAAATCTTGTACACATAAGGAGCCTTCTTCGGACAAAGGATTACCATGATATATTGGCTCTAAAATATTGATAATCTTTCCTTTTCTTCCTTTTTTAGCTCGTATTACAGTTTTTGTTAAGCCTAAATTAAATGGCACATGAAATATCATTTTACCTTTTGGTTTTAGAACTCTTGCTGCCTCTGAGAAAGCCTTTTTGTAGTCAAACACATGTTCAAAAACATCATTAGATATATACAAGTCAAAGCTATTATCTTTAAAGCTTAAATTGGTACTGTCTTCATTTAGAATGCCATTTACGATGGAACCACTATCAATACTAGGAGATAAATATTCACTTCCAGTAAGATTAGGAATTTCTGTCTTAAGCTTTTCGTAAAATGGTGTGACCATTTCACTAATATATACTTGATTGCCTTTCTTGTAATTCTTCATTATTGTGTCATATATATTTCTTAATCTAGAATTACAATGACATTCTGAACATCCTAAACCTTCAGTTCCTGTTGACCAAGTTTGCTCAAGAATGAAAGTTGTTTCTTTCTTGCAAATATCACAATATCCTGGAAATAAATAGTAAAATTGTGTACTTAATCTTGGAGTCTTAACTATGTCAAGTAAGGTTTTATCTCTAACTTCAATATTTTTATGTTTAGACCATTGTGCTTGAAAATCCTGTAATGAAGAGAAAGACATTGTGAACGGTTTATCACTAACTAAGGCTTGATTCCGAATCATATCAATAGTGACTTGGACTACATTAGCTATTGCTTCATCGATATTTGATAAGTTTTTGTTTATATTTTTAAGTAACCTATTTTAAAATACGATTTTTATTACCTTATTTTACTTTACCAAATATATTTAAAGAATGGAATCTTTAAGTGTCTATATTAGGATTCAAATTTAGAATGATTTATATTGAGCCTGTGATATAATGTGTCGTTATGAGTATGAAGAAAAAATTGGTGGTTCCAATAGTTTTTGATCTGTTCGATTATTTTAAAGACAAGCCAGATTTGAGTTGGGTTTTTCAAATGTATGCTAACTATTGTGTGAATAATGGTATGGCAATAATTGCACAGGAAGACTATTTTGAGCAAGATATCTTTCCGCTAGATGAATTCTATAAAGATATAATAGAAGATGAAGAGAAAAAAAGAATTCTTGATGAAGAAAAAAATACATTTGTAAAATATTCAATTAGTAATGATGAGACATTAGACATCAATGATGGAAAAAAGGTAAGTTTCGAAGATCAGGTATATTTTATGTCTCATGTAAATGAAGAGTATATATCTATAATAAATAGTAAACTAGATAAGATAGAAAAAGATTATGGAAGAAAAGTAGATGCAATACTTACATGGTATTGGAATCCAAGTCTAGAGAAAATATCAAAGGATAGAAATATAAAAATTATACAACAGGAAATTTCTCCAATAAGAAATTTAATCTACAGAAGAAATTATAAAATAACATTATCATATTTTCAATTTGAGAATAAATTTAGTAAAAAGTATTGTGAAAATCTTTATAAAGAATTTCTTGCATTTGCAGAAAGAAATGAGTTAAAAATATTTTCTAGGGAAGAACTTCTTCAGATGTTTTTATCCTCAGAAGATTGGTCTCTAATTAATGAATTTAGCAAACTTCCACAGTATGAATTAGGGATATCTCCTCCATTTAAGGATGATTTTTTCTTTGAAATATATTCAAATGAGAAATTGGACAAGACTTTTAAAAAAGTTGATGAATTATTTAAACCTGAAGAGGTATCAATTAGATGTCATCCTGGATTAGAGAGAAGTTTGGGAAATCCTTCTTGGAGTATTGATAGATCAAACAAGGCAATATATTGGGTTGCACAGTGTAAAAGAGTTTTAACTTCGGTGTCAAATATCGCTTTTGATGCAATGATGCTTGGAAAAACAGTATATTTGCTTAGTGATAATATGCCATTCTCATTTATGAGCTTTAATTCATTAAATAAAAGTAATATTAAGAAAGAGTTAGTAGCAGACCCATTATATTTGAACTTTATTATATTTGGATACTTTGTGCCGTGGGATCTTATGCTTAATCAAGAGTATATAAATTGGAGAATGACAAATCCTAAGATATTTGAAATATATAGACGCAATCAAGAGTATATTTTGAATAAAATTCATGTTCCCGAGCATACTTCTAAACAAGATAAAAAAGAGCAAGTAGTCAATATAGGTAAATTTATAAATGAAGAGGAGGAAGGAGTTTCTGTCTCTCAGAGACTTTTAGTTAGTAAGAATTTAGAAGCAGATAATTTAAAGAAAGTCGTAGAAAGAGAGCAGTTGAATGTCTTTTCTCTTCAGCAAAATGTGGGTAGTTTAGAAATGGAAGTGAATCGATTACTAAAAAGACGGACTCTTGGATTTTATGTTAAGGGTATTTATTTGTTTTTATTTCCTGAAGGATCTGTCCAAGGGAGGTTTTTGATGTTTTCAAGATTGGTGGTGTATAGACTTGTGAAGAGTTTATACAATATTTATCCAGTTAAAAAGCATAAAAGAACTTTAATTAGGCTTGCATACACATCAAAAAAGTTCCAGTTTTTAGTGAGGATGCTTTTTGGAAAAAATAAAGTTTTTACATATACCAATTCATCTTCAGCTTTAATTTTGGAAGATGACAAAATTATACCAATTGCCCCCTTGCTTACTATAAACAAAAGTATTGCAGTCCATCTTCATCTATTTTATGAAGATTTATCCGAAGAGTTTTTTGAATATCTCAAAAATATTCCTTATATTTTTGACTTATACATATCGGTTGGAGAAAATGGAAACACAAGAAGAGTAAAAAGGAAATTTCAAAAATTGACAAATGTTAATTTTGTAGAAGTTAAAAAGTCAAAAAATAGAGGAAGAGATTATGGTCCAATGTTCGCATTATTTGGAAAAAAGCTTAGAAAATATGATTATATTCTACATATCCATTCCAAGAAATCACTGAGAGTTGGCTATGAACAAAAAGAATGGAGAAAGTATATGTTGGATTCTTTACTTGGATCAAAAGAAAATGTAATGTTTACTTTTTCTCTAATGGAAGAGAAAAATGTAGGCGAAGTCTTCCCTGATACATATAAGGATATTCCATTATGGGCTCATACTTGGCTTGGGGCAATGGGTCCTGCTAAAAATTTATATGAACCAATGGGAATGAATGTACTTGATAAATGTCTTGATTTTTCTGCTGGCAGTATGTTTTGGGTAAAAAGCGATGCTATCAAACAATTGTTCAATCTTTCTTGGAGCGATTTTGAGGTTGAAGGAGGAGAAAATGATGGTACGCTCGCTTATGCCTTAGAGAGAGGACTCACAGAATTTGTTAAACATAATGGTTATAGTTTTTGTACTTTTGATAATTGTGGAAATGTATTTAAGTTGAATAAAGCGGATAAAGGTTTGAAGGAGTATAGTTCAAGAACAAAAGACTCAGTTATAAATGAGTTATTAAATTTCGATATTGTATCTTTTGATATATTCGATACATTGGTAACTAGATTCGTATATAGTCCGGATGATGTTTTTACATTGGTACAAGAAAAGATAAATAAGGAAAATACCACAAAAATAGATAATTTTCTTAAAAAAAGGAAACTTTCTGAAGAGAATGTGAGAAAAAGGAAGAAATACTCAGGAGATTGCTCAATTGATGAAATATATGATGAATTTGCTTCTGTTGCTAAGATTGGTAAAGAAGAAAGTGAAAGAATAAAGGACCTAGAATTTAAAACAGAGCTACAATTAATAATACCTAGATATGATGTTTTGGACATGTACAAGAAACTCATTCGAGAAGGAAAAGAGATAATATTAGTTAGTGATACCTACCTTACAAAATCTCAAATGGAAAAAATACTTAATAGGTGTGGATATTACGGCTATTCTGATCTTTTCGTTTCATCTGCTGTTGGTTTAAGAAAAGATGATGGAACAATGTATGATTTTATTTATAAAAAATATAAGAAAAAAAGAATAATCCATGTAGGGGATAATGAATCATCTGATATTCATAGATTAGTAAAAGCCGGAAGAGCTTGTAGTTACCTTGCTAAAGGGGGGAGACTTCTTGAAGCTTCAAATTATAATTTGAATTTAAAAAACACATTAAATGTGAATGATTCTGTAATGCTCGGATTGGTTACTAATAAATCTATGTTCAATTCTCCATTTGCTTTAAACAATTATACAAGAACAGGTGTCATTAAAGATTTATTCAGTTATGGTTATTCTATTCTAGGACCTATATTTTTATATTTCTTTGTGTGGCTCACTAAAAATATTGATGAAAATGAAATTCTTTTGTTTTCTGCAAGGGAGGCATTCTATTTACAAAAGTACTTTAACATTTTTCGAAGCAAATTATCAGACCAAAAGCTTCAAAGTGTAAAAGATTTTTACTTTATAACATCTAGAAGGAGTTTATCTGTTCCTAATATTCACAAATTTTCTGATGTTAAGAAAATATTATCTACTCAATATAATTATGGTACTTTACTTGAACTTTTTTATTACAGATTTGGAATAATAATTGCAGAAGAAGATGATGGTATTGTAAGTTTACCAAAAGATGAGAAAACTGTTATTAAACTTGCAAAAAAATATTATGAAGAGATTTTAGATGTTGCTCAGAATGAAAGGCTTTCATATCTAAAATATATAAAATCACTTATTCCAAATTTAGATGATAAAAAGATTTCAATTGTAGATTTAGGATATTCTGGGACATGTCAGTATGAACTATCCAAGCTACTAAATAAGAAAATAAATGGTTACTACTTTTGTGTTTCTAAGAATCAGAAGCCTCTATCTCTTGGGTGTGATGTGTATTCTTGTTTTAATCATGGTGCTAGCAGTAAGAAGTTAGAATTAAATATTTTGTATAAATATTCTCTTATATTGGAATCATTTTTAAAAGCTCCAATTGGTCAATTTGTAAAATTTAGAATGGAAGGTGATACCATAAAACCAGAGTTCCTCCCATTAACAGAAAAGGATTATAAGAATGCAGAAAAATTAGACAATATATTTGAAGGAGTATTATCATTTATGAACGATACAATTAATATATTAGGTGACGATGTATTTAAAATGGATATAACAAAGGACTATGTTCTAAGAATTTTTGAATGTTTTGCTTACGATGTAAAAAGTAATAGGCTTCTTCAAGAAATTAAGGAGACTTTATTTATTGATGATAAATATTGTGGAAACTCAGAACTGAATGTACAAGAATTATTAAATAAACTTTACTAATATGTGTTTTAAGGATGATCATATGTTTTGTATGCCCATGTAATAATCTTTTTCATAGAATCTTTAAGTGAATTTGGAATAAAATAGCTCAAAAATTTTACTATTTGAAGTCCCTTTGGTTTTTTGTGTACTTCATAAACATTTATAGGATCTCTTTTACTAATTATTTCCCATTCACTCATTGTGTATTTTTTTATTTTTGGTTGTCTATTGCTATAGTCATCTAAATAATCAATATATTGCTTAATAGTCTGATCATAATCAAATGATAGTGCAGTGTCCCATCCTTTTGATCTTAATTCTTTAAAAATGGTAGGATTATCTACTAAATACTTTATCTTTTCTACATATTCATCACTATTGTTAACCCTATCTACTATATAACCATTTTTCCCATCTTGGAGATATGATAAAACCCCAAAAGAATTTGACATTATTGGCACTGCCCCACTTGCCATTGATTCCAAGCCAATTAGACCGAAACCCTCATTTACAGAAGCATCAACATAAATATCAGTGTTATGAAGAAGATTTATCATTTCCATTCGGCTAATTGGTCCTAATATTTTTTGCAGTCGATTATTTTTTACAAAGGGTATCTCCATATCCTTTGACATATATACTACATTTAAAGTCAATCCTTTAAGCTTCTTATCAACCATATGGATAATATCGGCAAGGATGTAATCTCCTTTCATTTGATTATTTCTCATAACAAATGTTATTGAATTAACCTTTTGAGAAGAGCCTCTTTTGCAAATCAAATCACAATTTATTCCATTTTTTATTAACTTTGCCTCAGTATCAAACATTTCAAAAAGCTTACACTTCAGATATTCAGAAATTACAATATCGTAATCAGCAACTTTATGGGTAAGTGTAACACTATTGTAAATATGACCATTCTCAAAATAATTTTCATAACCTTGGACTAAGTTAATAATTGGAACATGTAATCTTTGGGCCAGAGTTCTTATTCTAAGTGTGGAAAACCATATAGTTGCAATAATCTGTTTTGTTTTTAGCTGTATGTCATTTGAGAATTTTATTGGATTAAATAGCATTATCTCTTGGTAATCATAAATTTCCTCATACAAAACATTTGCACTTTTTCCATTTATAGCCATGTAATTTACAATGTCAAAAACAACATGGCATCCACCAGCGTTTTGTGTAACTTGTGGCAAAAAAAACAATGAATCTACATTGATTTCGTAGTCAGAATCTTTGAGATTATCCTTT
Organism: Caldisericia bacterium; assembly: GCA_018054005.1. GTDB lineage: Bacteria > Caldisericota > Caldisericia > UBA6126 > JAGPKI01 > JAGPKI01. The sequence continues at coordinate 10,392 of JAGPKI010000014.1, read as the reverse complement.
ATAAATTGTATTGGGTCATTTTGTGAATATTTTCTTGTCTCTTTTTCATATTTTTCTCCCCACCTCTCAAAAAATAAATTCCTATTTTTTTCTACTCTTGCACTTTTTTCAGGGGATATCCCGAAAGATGCTTCTGCTTTATGAAAGACATATGTATCTATTGCTACTTTTGCAGAAAATCCTTTTTCCATAGCTTTGAATTGATAATCAGTTTCTTCACCATAACCTAATCCATATGCTTCATCTAGAAAACCTACTTTTTCTATGCAATCTCTTGAAATCATTAGGCAGTTTCCTACAATTGTGCAGGCATCAAAAATTTTTCCTTTAAATCTTTTCTCCAGCAGTGCGTCCATTTGTGTATAATTAAATCCATCAAACATATTCAAGGTTAGATTTGCTGCATTATTAGAAAGGGGGGAAATGAGACCTATTTTATGGTCTTTTTCCATATGGCTAATCAATTTTGGTATAGTATTTGTACTTAAAAGGCAGTCAGTATTTAGTAATAGGACATATTTTGACGAAGAAAGCTTTAATCCATTGTTAACATTTTTTACAAATCCAACATTTTTTTTGTTATTAATAACTTTTACATATTTATGATATTTTTTTTCTAGATTGTTGATACAATTCTTGGTTATATCGTCTGAGCAGTCATCTAGTAAGAATACAGTTCCTAAATAATCTTTTGGAGTATTATTAAATAGTGAATAAACACAAAGCTTCAACCAATCTGGAGCATTGAAAATTGGGATAATAACATCACATTGTTGTATCTTTTCAGGGGAATTAGTTGCTCTTTTTGGTTGCATGATTCTGATTATACAAGAATAAGCTAATTAGGCCAAGATAACCTAATACAGTAGTTATGTAGGCAGGTGATGCATATCGGTCAATGGTTGCATTTACTACGGCATGAGCACATATGTGCAAAAAACTGTATCCTAATAATATAACTATCAAATATAGGATTTTCCTATTTTTTAGAGATTTCCCAATCTTTCCCCAAATAATCTCGAATATGCAAAATAGCAGAACTACTGGGAGTATTAACAATGAGAAGTTAAGGGAAATGATGCTGAATTTTGTTAATTTATTAAGACCTAATCTAAATAATGGTGGAGTTTGCAGTATTTGTTCATAGTTTGTTATCCTAGAAAATAATTCATTGGGCATATAATAAATATTTGTCTTAACTTGGCCTATCTGTACAGCAATAGCACAGTTCTCTTGGCAATTTAGTAGGTTGAAATTTTTATCAATCTGATAATGGGCAGAATCTGTTGTCCAAGTGCGATAAGCATTAATAATTCCCAAATAATTAACAAAGTAAGAGTTTAAGGTTTCTAATGGATATGTAAAAAAAGCTTTCAGCATAAATTTTATGGCATTTTCACTAGAAATAGAGTCATCTTCTTTTACCTTGATAAGCATTTGATCAATAAGAGTTCCTTTGGTGTCATAAACCTCCACAATGTTAAACTTATTTTTATTATCATTAAGTACATTTCTCTCCTCTATTGATAAGAATTTTGCATTATCCAAATATTCATTATCCGGATCTTTAAGTACTTCATAATTTTCCAATGGGTTTATTAGACTTTGTCCAAGAATATTAAAAGAAGATCTTGATGTATCTGTTTCTAACCCCTTACTTTCTAAAATTTTATTCCATGCAAAAATGCCTAAGAATAAAGATACTATCGATAAAAGGAGAATGGCAAAATGTGGAATAACTCTTTTTATTGGTTTAGAAGTAAACAAACTAATTATGGTTGAGATTACCAAAGGAAATAGTGTAATAGAAACATATGGCTGTTTGAGGAACCACGAAAAAGGTACCATAACAACAAAATAGAGCATAAAAAGGAAGTAATGCTTTCTGTCTTCTTTTATGGTCATTATCAGAAGTTTCCAAGATAAATAACAGGATACTATGCTAACTGTCATTGCAACAAATTCAGTTAAAAGAGTGTGATAGTATCCGAAGACGATAATGTTAAATATAACCAAAAACAAAAATAATACCATTAAGATAGCTTGTATTTTCTTATTATTATGGGAGAACTCCTTAATTATTTTTATGGAAACAAAAAGCATTATTATATAGAAGATAAAACTGAATAGAACAATGCCATTTGAGGTTTTGCCTAAAAATAAATTGCTTAAGTGTATTAAGATGGGAAAAACTGGTCCTCTAACAATGTCCCAAGTGGAGAATGGTAATTTTCTTTCAAGAATCTCAACATAACCCATATAATGGGCACTATCAAAGGTAATTATCATAGGGAATGTTAAGTAAAAAAAAGAAACAAATGCAAACAAAATATATGCCCATTTTGACTTTATAAAATTTATTTGGTTCTTCATTTGTTTCTGCTTCTAATATTACCTAATAAATATATCTCTAATTCGTTTTAATCTCGAAAAATTCTTCCTTAATATTATTCCTAGAATCCTAGTAGGACTTAAATAATACAGTACCTTAAATATTGGGAATGTTCTTAGAAAAGAATAGAATCGTATAACATTCATATATGCATCAGCCATTTGTTTTTTTGATGCCTCTTCTTTTCCCGCACTTATAGTTATTGATTTATTATGTGCTCTGAAATTTGCTAAATATTCATTTACAAAACCAATCTTAGGATACCTCAAAAAACCAATGAGCATTACAAACATATCCGGCCCTACCCCATGGTAGTAAGTTCCTCCTTTTATTGGCAACTTCCCTTGATATATTCCATCAATTAATTCATCTCTTCTAAAGAGTACACAAGAAGGAGATATTACACCTCCAAATAATAGTAATTCCTGTTTAATGAGAAAGTTATTAAATATTCCAGTTTTATTAAAAAATGCAGACTTTTGTACTTTCCCTTCCTCTTCAAAACAAATATTAGCATTAGTTATTACACAACTCACATCATCTTGCATTAAGGCAAGTGTTTTTTCAATGAATGCAGGCTCTATCCAATCATCATCGTACAATAACTTAACATACTTTGTTTTAGAATGAAGAACCCCATCAAGCCAGCAAAAATGTGGGCCTAAGTCTTCCTCTTTTCTTACATACAGAATCTTACTTCCATATCTTTTCATAACTTCTGGAGTATTATCGGAACTCCCATGATCACAGACGATGACCTGACACGGATAGGTCTGATTCAAAGCAGAATCTATTGCCTTTTGTACATAATCTGACCTATTAAATGTAGGAATTACTATTGTAACCTCAGATTCCTCCTTACTTATGTTCTTCTTTTTCATTGTTTAGTAATTTATTTAATTTGTTTACATCAGCGACAAGTGTATCCTGTCCACCCATATCTTTTATTTTTAATGGAATATCAGTAAGACTTTGTACAAAATCTCTAATTTTAACTCCATTCCCAGAGGCTATATTATATGTACCGACCACTTTTCTTTCCATTAATTTTATGATTATATCAGCTACATCTTCTGCATTTGAAAAATCTCTTATACTTTCAGCTCCATACAACTCAAATTCTTTTGTAAGATCCTCATTTTGTAATCTTTGTAACATAGTTGGGTACAGAAATGGGGGTTTTTGTGTCTTATGGTATATGCTAAAGATTCTTCCTATACAGGCATTATCATAATTCTTTCTTATTAACACTTCCCCTGCATATTTGGTTAATCCATACTCCGAAATTGGTTCAATTGGGTCATCTTCAGATAACGGCTTATTACTAGATTTATATACATGACAAGTACTTGCGTAAAAAAGCCATGGTTTCTGTGATTTAGCATTCAAAGCATCTACTAAGTTCTTTGTTCCGATGCAGTTAACTTCAAATGCCTTAATTAAATCATTTTTAACTTCTGAAGGTGGAACTATTGCAGCTAGGTGAATAACTGAATCAAAATTATTATTATCAACCCAATTTGCAACATCATTGATATTTCTAATATCTCCAGAAAATGGGACATATTCATAGCCTAGGGCAGATAGCTTCTTAGTTATGATTTTTCCTAGGACGCCATTGGCTCCTGTAACTCCTACAAGCATTTAATCTTTGTTTAACTTAATAGCTTTATAATTCTGTCAATATCCTCTTTATTCATTTCTGGATTATTTCCAAAGTAGAACCCTTTGTCAGCTATGTATTCCGTTGTATGTAAATCTGTTTGTAGGTATGTTTGTCCTTTTAAGAAAGGTTGTTTTGCAATATTTCCGGCTATAATTGGTCTAATTTCAACATTAGCATCAGTAAAGTTCTTTTTGTATTCTTCAAATAGTTCTTTACTCATAAATACCAGAGGCATTCCGAAATTAGAAACAATATCCATATGCCCAACATTCAAACTAAATATATGCTCATTCTTGTTAATGGCATCATTAAATATTTTGAAATTTTCTTCCCTTTTTGAAACAATCTCATCCCAATATTGAATCTGAGTATTGCCTAGAAACCCATTTATTTCTGTTGGTCTAATGTTGTATGCAAGATTGTAAAAAGTGTAAATATCATAGAAGTCATCTACATCATTTTCTTTTTTCATTTTTTCCTTAAACCACGGAGCATTATTTCTTGTCCAGCCATGTGACCTAGACATCTTTAAATTCTCATATAATTCTTCGTCATCCGTGCATACCATACCTCCCTCTACAGTTGAGAGATGGTGTCCTACAAAAAAAGAAAATGTAGAAGATAGTCCAAAGTTACCAAGCTTTCGCCCTTTGTATACAGATCCTAGAGACTCACAGTTATCTTCTATGAAGATAATATTATTTTCATTACAAAATTGTTCTATTAAATCAATGTCAGAGCAGAAGCCTAAGGCATTAGTTATGAAAAGACATTTGGTATCTGGAAATTTCTTGTATGCTTCTTTCACTATTTTGCTGGAAACATTAAGGGTTTCTAACTCTACATCAAGGAATACTGGTACTAAACCAAGCTGAATTAGTGGCATAACATTAGTTGGCCAAGTCAAATCAGAAACAAAAACCTTATCTCCCTTTTTAAGCTTACCCATATTTATTAGGGCTTGAATCAGTAGAAGATTTGCGGAACTGCCATTTGTAACATATACACCATACTTTCTTTCCTGTTTTGAAGCAAAAGCTTTTTCATATTTTGCACATTCCTCACGCATACTGAGAAAATCGGCTCCCATTATGAATTTGCATAATTTTTCCTTTGTTTCCTTTTCGTGGTAGAAAGTAGACTTAATTAAAGGAATCCTATCCATATTTAGTAATTTTGCTTAATTTAGTAAATTGTCCTATTGCTTTTAATTAATTCTAAGTCAGACTCAACCATAATTTTTACAAGATCCTTAAATTTTGTTTTTGGTTCCCAACCTAGCTTCTTCTTGGCCTTAGTAGCATCTCCAAGCAATAATTCAACTTCTGTAGGTCTGAAATACATAGGATCTATCTCAATAATGGTTTTTCCTGTTTTCTTATCGATACCTTTTTCATCAACACCTTTTCCTTTCCACTCGATATCCATATCCAATACTTTGCATGACTCCTCTACAAATTCTCGTACAGTATGTGTTTCTCCAGTGGCTACTACATAGTCATCTGGTTTATCTTGCTGGAGCATAAGCCACATACTTTCAACATATTCTTTTGCATATCCCCAATCTCTTTTAGCATCCATATTGCCAAGGTATAATTTTTCCTGCTTTCCCATTTTTATATTGCATAAAGCCATTGTAATTTTTCTAGTTACAAATGTCTGCCCTCTTCTGGGAGATTCGTGATTAAAAAGAATTCCATTACAAGCAAACATATCATATGCTTCCCTATAATTTTTTACCATCCAGTAAGCGTACAGTTTTGCTACCCCGTATGGACTTCGTGGATAAAATGGAGTTTTTTCTGTCTGAGGCGTTTCTTGAACTAATCCAAATAGTTCAGAAGTAGAGGCTTGGTACAGTTTTATTTTATCTATCATTCCAAGTAATCTAATAGCTTCTAATATTCTTAAGATACCAAGACCGTCGGCATTTGCGGTATATTCTGGAGTTTCAAAACTCACTTTTACATGACTTTGAGCTGCCAAATTATATATTTCATCAGGTTGTATCTCTTTTACTAAGCTAATAATACTGACACTATCAGTTAAATCTCCATAATGAAGATGAAATCCATCTGGCTGATGAACATCTTTATATAGATGATCAATTCTCCAAGTATTGAAGCTACTTGATCTTCTAATAAGGCCGTGTACATCATATCCCTTGCTTAAAAGAAATTCAGCTAAATAAGAGCCGTCCTGCCCAGTAATCCCAGTTATTAGGGCTTTTGGTTTCTTTTCCATAGAAAGATTCTTAAAATTATCTTAGTAATATTACCATAAAAGTACATTAATTCCACTAGGTGAATTATTAATGTATAATTGGGCAATTATGAATGCTTCTCAAGTATATATAACAATTCCTCTCTACAATGAAGAGAAAATGATACTTAAGGTAATTAAATCTCTCAATGATCAAGGATATTACAATATAGTAGTTGTAGATGATGGTAGTAAAGATAATGGATATGAATTAGTAAAAAACAGTACTAATGCAATAATAGTTAAACATATAATAAACAGAGGACAAGGAGCAGCATTACAAACAGCAATGGAAATAGCAATAGATAAAGGAGCTAAATACATAGTACATTTTGATTCAGATGGCCAGCATGATCCTAAGGATATACAACCAATGTTAAATACATTAGTAGATGGAAATTATGATATTGTGTTAGGTTCTAGATTCTTAAAGAAGAATAAGATTCCATTAAAAAAGAGAATACTTCTTAAAGGTGGAATACTTTTTACATTCCTATTCTCACATATATGGTTGACAGATGTACACAATGGTATAAGGGTAATGACTGCTGATACTGCTAAGAAACTAAATATTCAACATGATAGGTTTGAACATGCTTCAGAGATATTAGATAAGATAAAGATATTGAATCTTAAATATACAGAAGTTCCTGTAACAATACGATATACAAAATACTCAATGTCTAAGGGACAGAGTATATCTAATAGCATAAACATTGCATATAAGTTAATAAGTTCTAAAATAAGAGGATAATGGTAATACAAATAATAGCTACAATAATAATATTAATAATCTTTTCCCAATTAATACGAAAAATATTAAAAGATAGAGCCTCTTTAACTAGAATAATGTTCTGGGTGCTATTTTGGGGAATAGCATTAGTAATCATATGGTTGCCAAAAGAGATAATGGATAGTATGGGTAGTATATTCGGTGTTGGAAGAGGTATAGATGTTTTGGTATATCTATCTATTGTATTGCTCTTCTATTTCAACTTTAAACAAGTGGAAAGAATGGATAAACTAGAAAAAGAAATAACTAAGGTTGTTAGGGAAATAGCAAAAAAAAGTATTAGTTTCTGAAGATTTTTGAAAAATATTTGTAGTTAATTATTCTTTTAAAATTACTAATAGATTGAAGAAATAGCAGTGACTTGCTGTCTGTGTATCTTTTAGCAATATATTGGGATTCTTTTAATGTTTTTTCAATACTAGATCCAGTTTTTGTTTCAGATGTGAATCTAAATTCAGCCAAATATTTTGGAATTAGGTGTAGCTTATATTTACTTGCAAACCTAGCCCATAAATCTTGATCCATAGCATAATGAAGGCTTTCATCAATATAACCAAATTCTTTATGTAAATCTCTCTTCCAAAATGTTGCAGGCTGTGAGATTGGATTTTCAATTAGTAATTTCTTAAGACTAAAGTTTCTTAATTTCCTATTTTTATAGTTTGTAATATATTTTCTGATTTCTTTCCCATTTTCATCTATGATTCTACAGTACCCAGTTAGCCACATACAATCAGTATGTGCTTTGAAATATTCGGTTACTATTTTCAATGTATCTTCAATATAAAGATCGTCAGCATTAAGAAATGAAACTATATCTCCAGTAGCAATTTTAAGTCCTTTGTTTATACCATCTGATTGTCCTTTATCCTTTTCAGATAAGTATTTGAACTCAACATTTTTACCCCATTTTCCACTTCTTACTTCTTTATCATATTTTTTTATAATATCTAGGCTATTATCACTAGAACCGCCATCTGTGATGATATACTCTAACTCAAAATCTCCTTTTTGACTTAAAACACTTTTTATTGTTTGTTCTAAGTATTTATCTGTATTGTAGTTTGTTGTTATTATAGATACCTTCATATTAGATAAATATTACCATAATCCTTAAAAATATGTGATAATAAAATCGATACCTTATGATTGTTGTATATGCATAATATGAATATTGTAAAATACTGGATATATCCAATTGTGTTAATCTTGTTCCTGCTAATATTTTCATTTCTTAATTTAAATGGTTCTTCAGTTGGTATGTACAACATACCATTATCTAAATCTATTTCTGATGATCCAAATGTATTGATTGGTACACCAAGAGCCATAAGGAGCGATCAGTACTTGGTAGTAATTCCAACCATTGTTTCTCAAGATATAAATAATGAAAAAGTTGTTAATACTGATATGGGGGAAGGTGCTAATTTAGGAACGCAAAATCTTCCATCAAGGAATTTTTTTGCAATTTTTAGACCATCATATGTCCCTTTCTATTTTTCTAATGATACAAACTTCACATATAGCTTTGCTTGGTGGGCTGATTTTGTTCTCCTTCTCGTATCGACATATTTGTTACTTTTGGTAATTACAAAAAAGAATCTTTTCCTATCAATAATTGGATCTTTAATATTTTTGTTTGTGCCATTTTTTCAATGGTGGAATCAGGTAACGATGATAACATGGCTATCATTTGGAATATTCTTCTTTCTCAAAGTTCTTACTTCCGATACAAAATTGAAGGCTGTTTTGTATGGATTAGGGTTATCATACTCCATTGTTGCTTTTGCCCTGCTCCTCTACCCTCCTTTTCAAGTTGCAATGGCATATATAGCGATTGCAATAGCTGTTGGTTTTGTAATTTCTGATTGGAAAAACATAAAAAAGAGGTTAAAAACTCTTATTCCAGTATTGGTTTCTGCTGTTATCCTATCATTGGCAATATTAGTACTTTACTATTTACAGTTTGAGGATGTGATTAATATTACTATGAATACGGTGTATCCAGGGACAAGATTTATTAGTGCAGGAGGCGGTGATTTTAATCAATTGTTTGATGGATTTTACAATATTCTATTGCAAAAAGACTCAAATTCTGCTCCTTTTGGAAATCAAAGTGAATCTTCTAACTTTTTTCTTTTATTTCCTCCTATCATCATTTGGGTAATTTACAAAAATATACAGTTAAAAAAATCGAATAAGAAAATGGATTGGATTGCGATATGCCTATCTTTTGTAATTATGTTCTTTATGATTTGGTTATTTGTACCACTTCCAGATTTCATATCGAAGTATTCCTTCCTGTACCTTATTCCTCCCACGAGGTCATTTATCGGCTTGGGCTATGGAAGTTACATACTTATGTTTTATGTTCTATCAAGGCACAAGATATACAAATCGAATGGGTCACTGGTGGATAAAGTGATGATAGCTGTCCTTTCTTTAGGATATGGTTTCTTAACATTCAAAGTAGGAAAGAACCTATACAATATTTCTCCTGATTTTTTCAGATCACCTACCCTAGTGAGTTTTAATGGGAAAATCTTGTTAGCTACTGTTTTTTCAGTATGCTTGGTTTATTTATTGCTTAAAGGATTTCCTAAAGTTTTTATGATTGCATTTTTGTGTTTTAGCTTAGCATCAACTGCCTTTATTAATCCTTTGTACAAAGGATTGGATATACTAATAAATACTGATTTGGCAAAATATATCCGAGAAGTAAGTGAACAAGATGATTCAAAATGGATTGCATATGATAATAACTACCTTGCCCAATACGCATTGGCTAATAACGCAAGTATTATAAACGGAATACACTTCTATCCTCAATTTAAAATATGGAATGTGCTGGATGAAGATGGAAAATATATGGATGTTTACAATAGATACGCACATATTAATATATCGGAGTATGAAGATGGCGAAGAATACATCCGCTTACTTTACCCTGATGCTTTGGAAATTAATATCAGCCCTTGTAATGAAAAATGGCAAGAGCTTAATGTAAAGTACATTATCACATATAAAGATCTATCTTCTTATTCTTGTGTAAAACTTAAAAAAGATTTTCCACTATATGGAATCAAAATATATGACAGGGAATAAGGTCTTACTTTATCCTTATTCTAAAATCTTCATGTGCATACGATAAATTATCATTAAAGAATGGATCTCTTCCACCCATATACTCTATATACTGTGGCCATCTCTTCCTTAACTTCTCTGCATTAACTACATCGCTCTCCAGTATATCCTTGTTCTTACTATCAAGTCTAGTAA
>JAGPKI010000111.1 GCA_018054005.1 Caldisericia bacterium | reverse complement strand
CACCTTTAAAAGGAGATGATGAAGAGTGATTTATTCACTATGCCTTGTTCTTTTTATACTTGGACTTTACTGCGTTCTTACCAAAAAGAATCTTATAAAAATAATTGTAGGATTAGTAATTATGGATAATGCAGTAAATTTATTCTTTGTTCTTTTGGGATATCGAACAAACGGTACTGTCCCTATAATTACCAATGATGCAGAGAAAAGTATGATAATGCAACATTCTGTTGATCCAATTCCTCAAGCCCTTGTTCTTACTTCCATTGTTATAAGTTTGGGAATTCTTGCATTAATGGTTTCATTAGCAATTAGGCTTTATGAAAAATATGGAACATTTGATATAACGAAGATAAGGAAGTTAAAAGGATGATTAGTATTAAATTTCTTCCACTATTCGTAATTATACCCTTAGGGAGCGCGTTTATCCTTAATATTTTTGAAAGGAAAGTAAAACTACTTACCGACTTAATAGCTTCAATTGCAACTGGAGCTTTATTTGTTTTATCAATTTTAATGTTTGGAGTAAAGGGTAACTATTATGTAGGTGGTTGGCCATCTCAATTTGGAATTACATTAGTTATAGATGGCTTAAGCTCTTATATGCTTGTAACTATAAATATGATTGCTTTTATCGCTATACTGTTTTCAATAAATTATATGGAAAAGTTTACCTTTAAGTCGAGGTATTATTCTCTTTTATTTCTTATGCTTGCAGGTATGAATGGTGTATCAATAACTGGAGATATATTTAATATGTATGTATTTTTGGAAATTGCTGCGATTGCATCTTATGCTCTTGTTGGATATGGTGGGAAAGCAGAAGAACTTGAAGCCTCTTTTAAATATGCTGTAATGGGAACGGTCTCTTCAACTCTAATTCTTTTAGGGATTGCTTTAATATACTCTCAAACTTCTGCTCTTAACATGGCAGTTATTGGTAGAAATATAAATACTTCTGATAGTTTAAGCATACTTGCTCTTATATTTCTTTTTGCTGGTTTTGGGCTTAAAGCAGCTGTTGTTCCTTTCCATGCATGGCTTCCTGATGCACATTCCTCAGCTCCTGCACCAATTTCAGCAATTCTATCTGGAATTCTTATAAAGACTATAGGAATCTATTTAATAGTAAGAATTGGTTTTAATATTTTTGGTGTTTCACAAGTATTTTTAAATGTTCTTCTAATAGTTGGTGCTTTATCAGCTATTATAGGAGTTTTATTAGCAATTGGCCAGATGGATATAAAGAGACTTCTTGCATACCATAGTATTAGCCAAACAGGTTATATTTTATTAGGAATAGGATTAGGTACACCATTAGGAATAATGGGTGGATTGTTCCATCTATTAAACCATGCAACATTTAAATCGTTACTATTCCTTAATTCTGGCTCTGTTGAATATAGCACAGGAGTTAGAGACCTTGAAAAGATGGGTGGGTTGAGCAAACGTATGCCTGTCACAGGAGTAACAAATTTAATTGCTTCAATGTCTATTGCTGGGATACCTCCTTTAAATGGATTTTGGTCAAAACTATTAATATTTATTGCCTGTATTCAGGCTGGTTATTTGGGTTATGCTGTAATTGTTGCCATAGTTGCAATACTTACTCTTTCATCATTCCTTAAAGTGCAAAAATATGCTTTTACTGGAGATGTTCCGCCTAATCTTTCTGAAACAAAAGAAGCACCATTCTTTATGAAGACATCTATGATATTTTTAGCTACAATGTGCATTTTGCTGAGTTTAGTTTTTATTGTACCATCTCTTAGAGAAGCAGTTTTACAACCAGCAACAAATGTTTTAACCTCTGGAAAGACTTATATTGATACAGTTCTAAAAGGACAAGGAGGTATAATAGGTGCACCTTAAAAGATATTTCGGCATGACTATTATAATGTTTGTCATATGGCTTTTAATTGCATGGCCCTATAATTTTGAAAACAATGAAATGAACTGGCAGAGCTTCATAATAGGTTTATTAATATCAATTTTTGTAGGAGTTGTAACTTCACGTAATTTAGTATCGCCATTTATTAACACTGGTAAGTTTAATTTTAATCGTATATTATGGTTTATCTGCTATATATTACTTTTTATGTGGCTTTGCTTAAAGGCAAATTTAGATGTTGCTTACAGAGTGCTTCATCCACAGTTGCCTATAAAACCAGGAATTGTTAAAGTTAAAACAAACCTAAAAAGCCCAATTGCAAGAGTTGCTCTTGCTAATTCAATTACCCTTACTCCAGGAACATTATCTATAGATATTACTGATGATGGATATCTCTATATTCATTGGATTTACGTTTTTTCAGATGATATAGAAGTTGCAACACAAAAAATTGTATCTCAATTTGAAAGAATACTTATAAAAATTTTTGAATAAAAGAGGGGGAAAGAAATGATAATCTATGGAATAATTTTCTTTCTTTTAATCTTGGCTTGCTTCCTTTGCCTTTATAGAATCGGTGTTGGTCCTACTGCCCCTGATAGAAGTGTAGCTATGGATATTCTTGGGATAGTAATAGTATGCTTTTGTGCTATTTTTGGACTATACACTGGGAAAGAATTTTTTTTAGACCTTGCTATTGCATGGGCACTTTTAAGTTTTATAGGTAGCATTGCATTAGCTAAATTTTTAGAGGGTAAGAAATATGACGATTAATATTTTTGCACAAATTTTTATCTTCATTGGTCTTGCTTTTATTTTCCTCGGCTGTTTAGGATTTATAAGATTTCCTGACCTTTATAATAGGCTTCAAGGTGCAACAAAATGTGTAACATTAGGGGCTTGCTCAATAATGATTGGTGTTATTGTTAATTCTGGGCTTACTGCTATGTCAGGAAAAGCATTTATCTGTATGGTGTTTATTGTTCTTACTTCTCCTACAGGGGCACATGCTCTTGCGAAAGGAGCTTATACCGCAAATGTAAAATTGTGGCATAAAAGCGTTTGTGATAAATACGCTGAAAAGTTTCAAAGAAAGGATTAATTAATATGGCAAAGCCAAAGGTTAGAGAACTTGGAGAAGCATTCAGGGCATTAATTAAGGGTCCTTATACTACCAAATATCCATTTAAGCCTCCTCATATTTCAAAAAACTTTAGAGGAAAGCCAGAATTTAATGAAAAAGATTGCATTGGTTGTGGAGCATGTACATTCGTTTGTCCTCCATCTGCTCTATCTTTTTCTGATAAAAAAATTAATAATACATATTTTAGAGAAATGAAGCTTGATCTTTCAAAATGCATATTTTGCGGTCAATGTGAATTAAACTGTATTACACAAAATGGTATACATTTAACGCAAGAATTTGATTTATCATCCTTTAATAGAGAGGAACTTCTTAGATACCTACAGAAAAAACTTGTTGTATGCGAAATTTGTGGAAGTATAATCGCTCCAGAAGACCAAATAAAGTGGATAGCAGAAAAGATTGGTTCAGCTGCTTTTTCCAACCCAACTCTAATGCTTTCTTACTTAAAAGACCTTAATTTAGTTGATGAAAAAGCCTTAACTGAGGGCGAACCATTTAGACAGAGACATTCAAGAATTAGAATTCTCTGCCCTAACTGTAGGCGTGAAACAACTCTCGAAATATACTATCACTAATTTAAATCAACTTTCATCTATTTTAAAATCATATAAAAGAAGTGAAACAACTTTTCTTTGTATTGGTAATCCTATTATGTCTGATGATGGTATAGGGTGCTATATTTTTAATAACTTGAGTAATCTTAATGGTATAAAGCTAATAAATGCGGAAAATGTTCCTGAAAATTATGTAAGTAAGATAATTAAACTAGAACCAAAACTTTTAATAGGTATAGATGCAGTGGAATTTTCCTCACATCCCGGAGAAATAAAACTATTTAATGAAGAGGAGATTTTAAATTTTTCAAGTTCAACGCATTCAATTTCTTTGAAAATGATAATTGATCGCATAAGAGAGGAATTAGATTTTTCTTTTCATCTGGTTGGTATACAGCCTAAAAATATAATGTTAGGCAATGTTTTTAGTGAAAAAGTGCTTAATTCTGCAAATATGCTAATAAGATTAATCAAAAGTCTCTATGCTTAATAGCACTAATTCATTGCCACCAATTATCGATAATTCATCGGAACCACAAGAAGGGCATTTTTCTTTAACAACTAAACTATAATTCTCATTAACGCTACCACAATCTTCGCAGATTAGTTTGCATCTTATTAAATTCACTTTTAGTTCTGTATTAATAAGTCTATATTCATTCTTTATTAGATTAAAAATATATACAAGGCTCTCAGGCTGAATCCCTGTAAGTTCTCCCACATTTACAATTATTGACTTAATGTTTTCTTTTTCGCCCTTATAAGAACTACTTACAATTTTTATAATATTCTCAGCTATGCTTAATTCATGCAT
>JAGPKI010000112.1 GCA_018054005.1 Caldisericia bacterium | reverse complement strand
GACCGAGTTTTGCTGCCAATATAGATGTTATATGGTGCATGAACAAATATCTTCTTTACGCCAAAAGTTTTTTTAGAGGTTGTTAGAACTGACCTTAATTCATATCCTTTCTGTCTTTGGAGTGGCAGAGAATTTCCATCAAGAAAGAATTGAAAAGAATCGATTTGAAGAACATCTACCATTTTTAGTAGAGTGTCTGTCTCTCTTGACAATACGAGTTGAATTCCAATCATAATTTATATAGTATAATAGATTTTTTGAAAGTGAGGGAAAAAAGTGAAAATAGTAATAATTGGTGGTGGTCCCGCAGGTTATGTTGCTGCTATAAGAGCTTCGCAAATGGGAGGAGAGGTTACTTTAATTGAGAAAGAAAATGTTGGTGGCACATGTGTAAATAGGGGCTGCATTCCAACAAAAGCAATTCTTAAAAGCGTTCATCCGTTGTTAGAAAGAGAAAAGATTGAACAACTCGGGGTTAATTTTAGTGATTTAAATTATGATATTAACAAAATAAGGTCGCACTCAAATAAAGCAGTTATTATGTCAAGGCAGGGAATTGAATATCTTCTAAAGAAGAACAATGTTACAGTGGTAAAAGGAGAAGCAGTAGAGGCTCAAGGTAAAAGCGTAATTTTAAAAACCACAGAAGATAAAGAAGAAAAAGTAAATTTTGATAAACTGATTATTGCCTTAGGCTCAGTTGTATCTAAAATACCTAAAATTGAATTTGACACCAATAAAGTAATAACAAGCGATTATGCGCTTTTACTTAAAGAAATACCCAAAAGATTATTGATAATTGGCGGAGGAGCAGTAGGATTAGAATTCGGAATTATTTATAAACCTTTAGGAAGTAGTGTAACAATAGTTGAGATGATGGAACAAATTTTACCTGGCGAGGATAGTGAATCTGTTGAAATATTAAATAAGTCACTTCTTAAGTCAGGAATAAATGTTATAACTTCCTGTAAAGTGGAAAACCTCGAAGTAGATTCCAGTAAAAATGAAATTAAGCTTTCCTTGAATAAAGAAGGAAGTTTAACTGAAGAAATATTTAATGTAGTTCTTGTTGCAGCTGGAAGAAAACCAAATGTTATTGAGAGTATTTTAAATCCTTTAAATGTAGAATATTCAGTTAAGGGTATCGTTGTAAATGATTATATGCAGACAAGTAACCCCGATGTTTTTGCAATAGGGGATATAAATGGAAAATCCATGCTTGCTCATACAGCATACAAAGAAGCAATTGTTGCATCTTGTAAAATATTTGATAAAGAAACAAAACCTATAAATTATGACCTAATGCCGAGATGTGTTTATTCTCTTCCTGAGTTTGCATCTGTTGGGAAAACTAAAGGTGAGAAAAGTTTTGTTTTTCCTTATTCCGCAAATGGTAGAGCGAGAGCTCACGGAATAAAGGAAGGAATGATAAAAATATTTACTGAGGATAATTATATAACAGGCTGTACAATTGTTGGTGAAAATGCAACTGAATTAATAGCTTCAGTAGAAATAGCTATAAAAGAGAAAATAGACATTAAAAAGCTTACTGATATAACTTTTCCACATCCAACTTTTTCAGAAGTATTTGGAGAAGTATGTGAAGTGGCAATAGGATTACCACTTCACATATAGAATAAAAGTTAGAAAATATTACTCTTTTTTCTCCTCTTCTTCTGGTTTTACTTCTGACTCTACTGATGGTTCCTCAAATGTTTCTTCCTTTGCAGGTGTCATCCAGCCGATTATAAATATTATTACTCCGATTAATATTACAACTGGTCCGAGCACACCTTTTAAAAAGTCTACAAATAAGGGCCACCAAATAATAAGCAGCCATAAACCGAAAATTGCAACAATTACTCCAAGAATTAAATAAAGAGCTTTTTTCATCTCTTGATACTCCTTTCTATTAGTTTTTCTTTTTTAAGGAAATATTTAAAGTGGTCGTAAGATTTTCAGTTATATCAAGTTCTTTTTTAAAACTTTCATACCCTTCACAAGTAATTTCTATTGTATGTTTACCTAAGGGAATCATTAATTCAATTGAACCATTAAATGTTATTATTCTTGTTCCATCTATATATATAGTGCAATTGTCAATATTAGTAATGAAAGTTATAGCTCTTCCCTTCTGATGAACAGTAACTGTTTTTTTGAATGTTCCAACATCTTTACTAAGGAAAAATGGTTCTGTATATTCACCCTTATTTTCATCAACTACTCTTAGAGAGTGTACCCCTTCTTTGACTTTTACTTCTGCTTTACCCTCTCCAACAAGTTTTCCATCGATGTAAATCTTTGCACTGTCTGAATTACTCACATCTATAACTACTGGAACATCAACTTTTGCTTTTTCTTCTTCATTAGGTGGTTGGTTTGATATATTCCCTTCGGAATTAGTTTTATTTCTAACACAATAAAAGTAATAAATACCACCACATAAGGCTAAAGCAACAATTATTATTAAAATAATTAAGTATTTTTTATTTTTCATATTTTAGCTTATAATCTAACGAAAAAACTTTCCTATGTAAAGAGGTTTAATGTAAAAAAATGAGAAAAGATATTTATGATTTTAAGAAAATTGAAGAGAAATGGCAAATAATCTGGGAAAAGGAAAGTTTATATGAAGTAAAAGAAGATAATAGCAAAAAGAAGTTTTATATTCTTGATATGTTTCCGTACCCCTCTGCTGAAGGACTACATGTTGGACACCCTGAAGGTTACACAGCTAGCGATATAATTGCAAGAAAGAGAATGATGGAAGGCTTAAATGTTCTTCACCCAATGGGGTGGGATGCTTTTGGTCTTCCTACGGAAAATTATGCTTTAAAGATGAAAATTCACCCTAAAATCGCAACAGCTAATAATATTAATAATTTTAAGCGACAAATAAAGAGATTTGGCTTTTCCTATGATTGGAGTAGAGAAATTAATACTTCAGATCCTTCTTATTATAAGTGGACTCAATGGATATTTTTAAAAATGTACGAGAATGGTCTTGCTTATGAGGCGGACATTCCAATTAATTGGTGTCCATCCTGTAAAACTGGTCTTGCAAATGAAGAGGTTATTCAGGGAAGCTGTGAAAGGTGTGGGACAAAAATAGAGCGAAGGAATATGCGTCAATGGATGCTAAAAATAACCGCTTATGCCGATAGGTTACTTGAAGATTTAGACCTTCTTGATTGGCCAGAAAAGATAGTAACTATGCAGAAAAATTGGATTGGAAGATCAGAGGGTGTTGAAATAGATTTTAAAATAAGGGATACCAATAAAACAATCAAAGTATTCACAACAAGACCGGACACCATTTTTGGTGCGACTTATTTAGTTCTTGCTCCGGAGCATCCTATACTTTCTGAACTTTTAACTGGTACTGCAAAAGAAAATTTAGAGGAGTATATAAACAGAATAAAATCAAAGAGTGATCTTGAAAGGACATCTTTAATAAAGGAAAAAGAAGGTATTTTTACAAATTTATTTGCAATTAATCCAGTAAATGGTCAGGTTCTACCAATATATGTAGCTGATTATGTGTTGTTAACTTATGGAACTGGGGCTATTATGGCGGTGCCTGCCCATGATCAAAGGGACTTTGAATTTGCAGTGAAGTATAACTTACCAGTAGTTCAAGTGATAAAACCTGACTCTGTAGGAAATTCACTCAATGAAGCCTATGAGGGTGAAGGAGTTATGATAAACTCTTCTCAGTTCAATAGTATGAATTCAATTGAAGCAAGGAAAGCAATTACTGATTATCTTGAAAAAATGGGAGTTGGAAAAAAAGTTGTAAAATACAAACTAAGAGATTGGGTCTTTTCGAGGCAGAGATTCTGGGGAGAACCAATACCTATAGTGCACTGTGAGAAATGTGGGGCAGTACCACTTCCTTATGATGAATTACCTTTAACTCTTCCAGATGTGCCTTATTATGAAACAAGTGGAACGGGGGAGTCGCCTCTTGCGTTGATTAAAGATTGGGTAAATGTTAATTGTCCTAAATGTGGAGGCAAAGCAAAAAGGGAGACTAATACAATGCCTCAATGGGCTGGCTCTTGCTGGTATTATATTAGGTATGTTGATCCAAAGAATGATAGCGAATTAGCTAACAAAGATAAAATAAATTATTGGCTCCCAGTGGACCTTTATATTGGTGGCGCTGAACATGCAGTTTTACACTTACTTTACGCGAGATTCTGGCACAAATTTTTATTTGATATTGGTGAGGTTAATACTCCAGAACCTTTTATAAAACTAAGAAATCAGGGGTTAGTCTTGGCTGAAGATGGGAGGAAAATGTCTAAATCCCTTGGGAATGTTATAAACCCTGATGATGTAATAGATAAATATGGGGCAGATGTAATAAGAATGTATGAAATGTTTATGGGACCATTTGATCA
>JAGPKI010000110.1 GCA_018054005.1 Caldisericia bacterium | reverse complement strand
AAGGTTCTATGTATTTAATTGTACAGATAGGCTCTTTCTGGGGTGGATGGTGGAATGAAGTTAGGAAGTGTTTTAATCTAAATATTTAATAATCCCCTACTCTTCAGGTATATATATTTCTATACAAAATACAGCTTCAGTACCTCTTTTAAAAGTTAGATACCTTACCTCTCCTTGGTAGAAATAAAATTTTGAAATTATTCTGATTTAAAGGAAGTTCAGATTTTTTGAAAACTATATAGTAGCAGAGTATAATGACTACATCAAAATAATGTTAAAGACTTTAATGAAGAAAAAAAGTTTTGTGTATGGAGGTTTTTCCTTCCTCTTTCTTGCATTGATAGTTTTCTTTATGTTTGGATCACTTCAAGTTCCAATACTATCAGATTTAGGAGATAAAATATTGGGTAAACATCAACAAGATGTTAAGGGTATTGAAGAAAACAAAGAGGTAATTGATGAAGCGGTTACTGAAAAGGAGTTACCGGAAGGAGAAGCTGTAGAAGAAGCAGTAAAAGAAGATATACCCGTTAAGGAAGATGTTGCAATCGCTCCTACACCTAAGCCTGTTGTCCCTAAACCTGCACAAGCACCTGTACCCACACCAGCCCCTGTTCCCACACCAGAACCAAATCAAGTAATTGTTTATTCATGTCATACTAATTTAATAGAAGAATATTCTCAACAATATTGCAATGCTCTTGTTTCTGCAGATGAGATGGGACAATTGGCATCTGTGACCCTTTCTAATGCAAATTCAGTATGTAATAGCTGGATTACAGATCCAATATTTGACATGGACAAATTTACTGAATGTATTGATGAACAAATTGCAATTTCAGATAGTTATACAAGGAGTCAAATAACATTTCATGCTTCAGCCCAAAATTATAAGGAATTATTACTAGGATGTGGTTTAGGCACAATTGAGTTGTCAGCGTTAGAAAACCGATGTCGATGATAAGTCGAATTGGATAGCTTTACATAATTAAAAACTTCTACTTATAACGAATATGAGAATACTAGGTATTTATTTTTATAATGAGAAAGAATCTTTTAGAATATTGTAAGTTAGATACCTGGGCTATGGTTAAGATTTTAGAGAAAGTTGAGTATTACTTAAGAACAAAATGCAATTTCTTTTACTAGTAGTAAGATGAAAAAGGAAAGAGAGGGAAAAAGAGTAGAAAGAAGAAGAAATAGGTTAGAGAGGAGAATAAAATAGGAAGAAATAATTTCTGATTAAAATATTCTACCCTATTTCATATTAGTGAAAGCCAAAGGAGGAAGCAATTAAATTGAGTTTTATGCTTATTCCTTTATTGTTCGGTCCAAAAACCTTGTTCTTTTTCTAAATTTCTGAGAAATAAATGCTATGGTTTTGAGATTTATATAGATATTCTTTCATTAAACAAAATAGAAAGTATTGTAAGGACATTTAAAAGACTTATTTCATACAATCTCCTAGGAAATAATATTGAAACCATAAAATATAAATTTTAGTGTTTCTGTTACTATGGAAAGAGGTATATATGTATTATTTAATTTTAAGCTCTTTGTAAATATCATCCCAACTCATTATGATATCTGGATATTTAGATTGAATATTTTCTATCTGGTCATATATAGTGTTGGTCTGTAATTCCAAAGTATCTTCCAATTTTTCTATTTTAATTTTATTTTTTATGATATTAATTAACCTTTTGTTCTTGGTATCCTCTGCCTTCTTTAGTGCTTTGAGCTTTTTAATCATATCAATCTCAAAAATCCTTTCATCTAAATATTCATTGAAGTCAAGCTCCATTATCTCTGCAAGATTCCTTTCTGGAGGAGGAAAATTATAGCAAAGTTGACCCTCCATTCTCTGATTTACAAATGGTGTTAAAACATTAAAATACAGGAGATTTTCAATGCTAAAGAGTTTGTTTTGCAAATCAATCATTAGTATTAGATTAATCCTGTTATTGTATGCTGTTTCTTTGTATAGTTGTTCTATATTTCCTTTCTTTATAGAAAACACCTCCACTGCAGCTGTTTTTAATTCAATCGTAAATGTTCTGCCATCCATTAGAGTAATTAAAAAGTCAGGTGATACAGATTTTTGTCCAATAATTTCAATTCGTTTTTTCACATCATCAAAAAGGAAGGAGTGAGAGGAATCCCCTCCTAAATATTCTATCTTTTTGATATTTTTGTTTTTGGAAAATAATTCTTTAACTAATGCCTCAATATACCAACCCCAAATAATATTACGACCCCACTTTAATTCTCCCCTTCCAAAAGTTCCACCTTTAACTTTGAACTTTTCTTTCTCGATTTTGTAGATATATTCATTATATATTGCCTCAATATCATTTTTAATTTTTTGAAAAGTATCTTTATCTATTAGATTATCAAACATATCTTCATACTTGAGAGATATCTGATTGAAGTCCATTTCATCTAAACGTGTCATATTAACTATTTATAAAGAAATTAATTACCTCTAAAAGAGTTTCATTTGTAAAGTAAAAGTATTCTATTTCTTTTAGATTCTGTTCAAAAGTAGATTTGCCACCATAGGGTGGATATGAATATACCTTTCGTGTACTATCAAATTTTGATACATCAATAATTAAAAATATATCATTAATGATATCAATACCAAGTATCAAAGTTTTTTGAGTTCTAAAGTTGGATTTCAACAGATGGAATTCGTAATTTTGGTGATTGTCAATCTTTTTCTTAGTAAAAAGCTCGGTATAGTTATTTGTAATTTTTATAGATATAGGAGTTCTACTTTCATTATATATTTGGAAACCAGACAGATTCGTTATAGCTAATGCAGGTTTGGTTGAATGTTCTTTGTCTCCTCCTGCAAGTTCTACATTGTCATTTATATTCAAGATATTGATTAGGTAGTTCTCTATTAGTGATGAATAAGCTAAACCGACTGCATATTCAACCAGACTAGAATAATACACTTTTTCTAAAGAGAATTCATTAAATTTTTTGTTTTTGTTAGTCATTTCTTGGCATTGTTTTGATACAACTCTCTGCGAATTTAGGAGGGAAACCCTCGCCTATTACTTGTCTGATAAAATTATCACTTGCCCAGTTGGGAATTGGCCAGTCATCTGGTAATCCCATTATTCTAAGAATTTCAAGGATAGTTAAAACTCTAGCATCAGAATATGTGCCATCCTCTTTTAATCTACCAGGGTGGACATTGTTTTGTGATGAGATAGCACCATTGCACATAGTAACTGTTGGAGATGGTCTATCCCAATCTATTCTTTTATATGTAGTGGGATATCCCTTGATTCTCCTATTATCTTTCTGTGGATAGTAAATTGGATTCTCAAAGGCTGTTTTCCCTGTGGGAGTATGTTTCATCCATAATATATGGTTCGGGTTGTGTTTTTTGGCAGAATGATATTTGATACCAGATATTTCTCCGCTCTCTAGACTTGGCAAATCACCTATTACTTCTCGAACAGTTATATGTTTCATTTTTTTAGGAAAATCCCATTTCTTGATTTTTGAAATCAGAAAGATAGCTCTTTTTCTATATTGTGCTGTACCATAATCTGCAGCATCAAGAACATTGTAGTTAATAATATACCCAAGAGGTTCTAGGTTTTCTTTTATATAGTCAACAATTTTAATTGGCTTATCATTTACAATAATGGAGAATTTTATCATTCCAGGGACATTTTCTATGAGTATGTTTGCAGGCCTAGTCTCTTTTATAAATTGGATAACTTGAATTATTAATTTGTTTCTTGGGTCCTCAGGGTCCATTTTTCCAGCGATACTCATCCCTTGGCATGGAGGTGTTGCTATTAGGAAATCTGCCTTTTTTTTAATATGACTTGATACTAGTTTTTTGAAAATCTTTTCATCATTAATATCTCCACATACCATTTCGACATCAGGATAAAGAAATCTGTAAAAATCGCATCTTTTTTGGATTAGTTCATTTGCAAGAACAATATCTATACCATTTCTTTTGAAATAGGTTTCGGAAATGCCGATATTAGCAAATAAAGAAGTACCCTTAATTATAGATTTTGATTTTTTATTCATTCCAAATTGTACAATATACCGAGTTAATATACAACAACTTTGATATAATTAAGTATCATATCTAACCTATATATAGGGTAATATGGCAGCAATATTTACTGAAAAGAAAATAAAATCAAATCTTAAAAATTAAAGACTGGGGTGAAAGATGGGACTCGAACCCAATTATAGGTTATCAAAGTCTGGAATAGAATCTTTCTTCCAAACTGGCTTGTAATTAGGGTCTAAAGCTAGTGCTTTACAGCTTTTAACATAATCTTCTCCATAATCAGGATCTTTTGCAGTATTTAAAAGTTCGCAAAGATCAGGTCTTTTTAGCTCATGTGCTAAACCTTCAAGACAAATATCCCTTTGGGCTA
>JAGPKI010000109.1 GCA_018054005.1 Caldisericia bacterium | reverse complement strand
ATAGCATAAGCACTTTCATTATAAAATAATGCTTTATAGATATCCAGATTCTCTGCCGCCTTTGAATGTTTTATATAAATCAAGCATTTGACAAAGAGTTAAGTCAAAATAAAATCTTACTCTTGCTTTTTAAATAAAATGTTATTTTAACTATATATAAAATGAAAAGAATTTGGAAATATATAAAAGAAAATTTTAAGTTATATTTAGTAATAATATTTCTGCTTCTTGCTGTTGATGCAGGTCAGCTGATTATGCCAATGATTATTAGATCGGCAATAAACAATATTGAGACTATAAAAAATGTAAGGCTTCTCTATATATCTTCAATTTATCTTGTTATTATTTCTTTTCTTATTGTTTTAGCAAGGTATATTTACAATTCGCTTATAAGAAAACTTGCGCTAAACTTTGAATATCAGACTAATTTAGCCCTCTTTAAAAAGTACCTATCGCTACCTGACTCATTTTTCCACACTCATGAAATAGGTGATCTTATGGCTCGTGTTAATAACGACACCAGGTCATTAAGACGTTTTCTTGTTATGGGCTTAATATCTGCAATAGATGTATTATTTCTTGGCATATCATCCATAATAATGATGATTTTCTTAAGTCCAAGGTTAACATTACTAATAATAATTCCTTTATCTTGTCTCATACTATTGACAACATTTGTTTCTCCACAATTTCGTAAGGTTTTCCGAAGGCTTCAGGACACATTTGGAGAAATGACAACACGAGTACGTGAATCATTAGTTGGCATTAAAGTTATAAGAACATTTGTCAGAGAAAGCTTTTATTCTAAACTATTTCAAAATGTTTGCACTTCTTACTTAAAGATAAATATAACTCTTGGAAAAATAACAGGTTTATACGATCCATCCATTATGTTACTAGTTAATTTATCACTACTTTTTGTATATCTATTTGGAGGGAAAATGGTAATAGATGGGAATCTAACCATTGGAACACTTGTAGCGTTTTCTCAATATATACAAACTCTTTCATGGCCTATGATGGCATTTGGTTTTATTGTAAATCTTTATCAGAGAGCAAGTATTTCTCTTAAAAGAATAGAAGAAATTTTAACAACGCAATCCAGTGATCAACTACAAAAGGTTAAAATTTATCCTAAGTTTGATGTTGTATCGTTAAAAGTTAAAGATCTTTCCTTTTACTATCCTGATTCAAGTGAAAATTTAGTGCTAAAGGGAATAAATTTTGAAATAAAAAGGGGGGAAATTTTAGGCTTAACTGGTCCTACTGGCTCTGGTAAAACCACTTTAATTTCTCTCATATTAAGAATCTGGGAGCCTCCCTCTAATACAATATTTCTCGACGATTATGACATAACTACAATTGATCTTGACCTTTACAGGAAAAATTTTGCATATGTTTCACAAGAATCTTTTCTCTTCTCGGCATCTTTAAGAGAAAATTTAGCATTTGGGAAGCCTTCTGCGAGCGATGAAGAGATTATTAAATTTGCAAAGTTAGCTTGCATTTGGGAAGATATTGAAAAACTTGAAAATGGTTTAGATACAACAGTTGGCGAAAGAGGAATAACTCTTTCCGGGGGTCAAAAACAGAGAGTTGCCATAGCAAGAGCTCTAATTGCAGGAAATCCTATTTTAATCTTAGACGATCCTCTATCAGCTGTGGATTCTGAGACCGAGCAGAAAATAATTATTAATATTAAAGAATATCTCAAAGAAAAAGATTTGATCTGTATTATTATATCTCATAGAATCGCAGCATTATCATGGGCAAACAAAATAGGCGTTATAAAGAAGGGGAAACTCACAGAATACGGAACACACTCAGAGCTCTTAGAAAAGAAATGTTATTATTACCATATCTATAGACAACAATATTTAGAAGGATTAAAGGCACTTAATAATAATGCAGGCTAAACATAACCAAAAAGCTAATATAAAAGCACTGAAAGAATTTATTCCTTATTTAAAACCTGAATTTACCCTTGTTTTTATTTCTTTATTATCAATGCTTCTATCAACCTTTTCTTCTGTGCTTCGGCCTATGATATTAAGAACAGCAATTGACAGCTATATTTTAAAGGGTAATTATCCAGGATTATTAAATCTATCGCTCATACTACTTGGATTGATAGTTTCAAATTATATATTTAGTTTTTTGGGAATATATATTTCCTTTATTATATCTCAAAGAGTTATTTTCAGATTAAGAATGGATTTGTTTAACCATATACTAAGATTGGCTATCTCGTTTCTAAATAGAACACCTGTTGGTGTTTTGATAACAAGAGTTACAAATGATACAGAGAGCCTTAGTGACCTTATAAGTGGTGGTGGATTACAGTTAATAAATGATTTTATACTTCTTGCTTTAACAACTGCTTTTCTTATCTACATTAATTGGCAATTGACCATAATTGCCCTTATAATCACTCCATTTTTAGTATATATCATTATCTATTTCTCAAGACTCCTTCGGATTGCATATTCCTTGGCAAGAGATAGATTAACTCAGCTAAATATTTATCTTCAGGAGAATTTATCAGGTATATCAATTATTAAAATATTTGGTAGAAAAGACTTAAACTTCTCAAAGTTTGATGAAATTGCCCAAAAATATAGAGATGCAGTTTATAATGCACTTCATAAAGATATTCTTTTTAACCAAATAGTAAACTTTTCTGCTTATATTTCCAATACGCTTGTAATAATCTTTGGAGGATTAATGGTAATAAATGGTAGAACAACTATAGGAACACTCCCAGCATTTCTAATGTATCTACAATATTTTTATAATCCTTTAAGACAATTAGGTGAAAGATTTAATATTTTACAGGATGCACTTTCTTCTATTGATAAAATTTCAACCATTCTTAAAAATAAAGAGATTATTCCAGAGCCAGAAAAACCCTTAGAAATAGAGATCAAAGGAGAAATTGAATTTAAAAATGTTACCTTTGCATATGAAAATGAAATTGTATTAAATAATGTCTCTTTCAAAATAAAGCCAGGAGAAAGAATCGCCATTGTAGGCCCTACTGGAGCAGGTAAAACTACAATAATGAACCTAATATTGAGATTGTATGATGTAAATGATGGTGAAATCCTTATTGATTCAGTAAATATAAAACACCTTAGAAGTGATGTTCTCCGAAAAAACATTGCTATAGTTTTACAGGATGTATTTATTTTTAAAGGAACATTATTGGAAAATATAACATTAGGAAGAACAGATATTCCAATTGAAAATGTTTACAAAGCAGCAAAATATCTAAATGCTCACGACTTCATAATGAGCCTCCCTAATGGTTATGATACAGAATTAACTTCAGAAGGTTCCAATCTATCCCTAGGACAAAAACAGTTAATCTCTTTTGTTAGAGCTTTAGTTTATAATCCTAAAATTCTACTTCTCGATGAAGCTACTTCAAGTGTTGACACAAATACAGAGAGTTTAATTCAAGAAGGTATTGAAAAAATTATGAAAGGAAGAACTTCAATTGCTATAGCTCATAGACTTTCCACAATCATAGGCTGTGATAGGATATTTGTGCTTGACAGAGGAAAAATAATAGAAGAAGGAAACCACGAAGAATTAATAAACAAACGTGGGTTTTATTATGAATTGTACACAACTCAATTTAATGAAGAGTTAATAAATTAAACTTATCATTCTACAATATCAAAACCTTCTTTAATGAGGAATTTTTTCTTTGATTCAAGAAGGATATTTATTGTTTCATCTGTTCTACCATAAACTTTGAGCATATTATCCGAAGCTCTCTTTAAATCTTCATAAGTAAGGGTTTTTGTGTAGTCTAAATCTTTGAATTGAAGAGAACCATCTGTTCCCTCATATACTGCATACCACAAATCATCCCTGAATCTATATACACCATCTCTTCTTATCCAGGAATTTCTTGTTTCATCTAATGCTTTTTTAATTAACTCCGCCATATTTAGATAATCTTCGTTATTTGTAGCAAGATAAAGTTCATACAGATAATTCATTTCAGAGAGAATGTGATTGAGAGATGCGTGAGTTTTTACATTTTTGTTTTTCGAATAGTAGTCATAAAAGAATACTCCACCATTTTTTGTTTTTATAACTTCATTATTCTTATATTTATCAATCAAGTAATTACCAAATTTTTCTCCAGCTATCAATGCATCATGGATTTGAAACTCCTTATTTGCTTTTAAAAGAAAAAATCCAGCATCTGTGCAGTATCTTGTGTCAACATAACCTTCTTCTATACGATAAGTATTCCATAAATACATGCTTCTAACATCTGATATCCAGACTCCATAAGTATTAACAGCCTTAACTGTAGTATATATTGAATTTATAACCATATCGTAAAAAAATCTTTGATTGTTTCCCTCTAAGTAAAGATTCATAAATCTCCTACCTTCCCACATTGCATAATTATAGTAGTAATCATAGGAGATATCTGA
>JAGPKI010000108.1 GCA_018054005.1 Caldisericia bacterium | reverse complement strand
AGAGTGGGATGCTATTTGCATTTATGCACATGTAACTAGCACTAAAGGATTTTTTAAACTCCCTAGTGGAGATATTAAAATTAAATTATATAATAATCCATTAACTCAAATATTTCAGATTCCATATCATATAAATGATCTTGGTTGTTCAAATATAATGAATGGCAAGGATCCTAATTATAAAAATAAAAAAATTTGTCAAATTACTTGTAGTGATGCTAAGAGATTAAAAGCTATAGGTACTAATAATTGTTGGATTAAAGCTGATTCTACTTTTGAAGGTTTAAAGCTGGCTATTTATGAACCTGAAGAGAGGGTCAATATTAGAGATGAGCCAGATATTATTAAAAATGTTCGTGAAAATAAGACTAAATTCATCAAAGAGATAAAAATAAATCAGATTGATAATTATAACGAAGAATATGGAATATGGTTTAAAGATATTAATATTCCTATAAATCCTGGTTTTGTTGCCATTATAGGTAATAAAGGTAGTGGTAAAAGCGCATTAACTGATATAATTAGTTTATGTGGGAACTCTCATTTATATAATGAATTTTCATTTTTAAATAAAGAAAAATTCCTAAAAGATGATTTAGCTAAAAATTTCAAAGCGACTTTAACTTGGGAGAGTGAGGAATCTGTAGAACTCAATTTAAGTGATAACTGCAATTTACTTGAACCTGAAAGAGTTAGATATTTACCACAGAATTATTTTGAACGACTATCCAATAACTTAAATCCTAAAGAATTTGGAGAAACATTAGAAAAAGTAATATTTTTATATATTCCTGAGGCGAAAAGATTAGAGAAAAATACTTTTGATGATCTTATTCAATATGAGAAAAATTTATTTAAGCAAGACATAAATAATTTTAAAAGTGAGATAGAAAAGTTAAATAAAGAGATTATAAATTTAGAAAAAAAATCACATCCAGATTATAAAAAGGAAATTGAAGGTAAATTAAAATTAAAAAATCGTGAATTAGAAGAACATATAAAAATTAAACCACAAGAAGCCAAAAATCCTAAGGAAGATCCAAATTTATCACAAGAAAATTCAGAAAAACAAAAAGAATTAGATTTATTAAATCAAGAGTTAGGACAAATCAATGAAACAATAAAAGAGAAAGAGAATGAACTTAAAAAAACTTATCAAAGCATAAAAGAAATTGAGGGAATAAAAAATTATGCTAATAATATTAAAGAAATATACAATAAATTCATTGAA
Organism: Caldisericia bacterium; assembly: GCA_018054005.1. Taxonomy (GTDB): domain Bacteria; phylum Caldisericota; class Caldisericia; order UBA6126; family JAGPKI01; genus JAGPKI01. Next base: position 3,227 of record JAGPKI010000108.1, on the reverse strand, counting down.
GATTATAGGGATAAATTAATCATTTATCAACTTGATATATTTGATATTATAAAATTTGAATTTAAGTTTGATTTACTAGATAATAAAATTAAAGAACTTCAAGCATCACAAAAAGACCTCGAAAAACTTTTATATACAGAGGATGATATAAAAACTAGATGTATAGAAGATCAAGAAAAATTAAGGGAAGGAAGTTTAATAATTAAGAAAAATAATATAGTTCAAAAAGTTAATGATATCAAGGGCAAATTAGATGAAAAACAGAGATTATATCAAGAATATCTTGAAAATTTAAAAAGATGGGAAGAAAGAAAAAAAGAAATAGAAGGTGATGAAGATTCCATAGATTCTCTTAAGTGGTTAGATAAAGAGATTCAATTTATAGATAATGAGTTACAAGACAAAATTAATGAATTAAGAAATAAAAGATTATCTATTACTGATAATATAATTAAAAAGAAAAATGAAGTTTTAGAAATATATAAAGATTTCCAATCTGCAATAAATACCAGAATTAAGGAAATCCAGGCTATTTTAAATGACTATAAGATTAATATAGATGTTAATTTTGTAATTAACACTAATTTTAATAATATATTTTTATCATACATTAATCAGAAAATCAAAGGAAGTTTTAATGGGATAGATGAGGGCAATATAATGCTTAATAATATAATTAAAAGCCATAATTTCAATGACAATAATGGAATAAAAGATTTTCTAAATGAAATTATAGAATATTTAGAATATGATAAAAGAGACGAAGTTAAAAAGAATTATATTCAAAATCAGATATTAGATAAAAATAAATGGCTTGATTTTTATAATTATTTATTTTCTTTAGATTATATTGAACCTGCTTATAAGCTACAACTAAATGGAAAAGATTTATCAATTTTATCACCGGGAGAAAGAGGAGCTTTATTAATAGTATTTTATTTGTTATTAGATAGAGAATATATTCCCTTAATTATAGATCAGCCTGAAGAAAATCTTGATAATGAAAGTGTCTTTAAGATATTAAAAAATATTATTAAATATGTAAAAAAGGAAAGACAAGTTATTGCAGTTACTCATAATCCTAATCTTGCTATAGCTGGTGATGCAGAACAAATAATATTTGTTAATATAGACAAAGAAAATAATAATAAATTTAGTTTTGAGTCAGGTTCAATTGAGAATCCTATTATAAATAAACATGCTTCTGATATTTTAGAAGGCACATTAGATGCTTTTAATATAAGAAAATTAAAATATCTTATAAGAGATTAATAAAAGTTAATAAAGATTTTAGATAAATAAATTTAATATTGTAATTTATTTTTTAATGATATGGTGAAAAGAAGTAGCTTCTTATTTCAAGTTTAGATTCCAAATTAAAATATAAATTATCTTATTCTAAGTTAAGCCTCAAACTTAAAATATAAATTAACGTATGCTATTTTTACATAGTTCAAAGTTAAAGAATGAATATGTATTCTACTTTGCTATAGAGTAGAGGTAGGAAGATTGATAAAATATAAAGTTAAAATCTAGTCTCTTTATCTCGAGCTTATGTCCAGCTTATGTCCAACTGATGTCCAACTGATGTCCGAAAGTGGACATAAATTATTTATCAGGTGAGTATTATCTATTCATTTTGGGATGATATGGAATAAAATATGGATATAGAGATACAATTTTTGGTGTATTGCAATAAATGTAGTTGCTAAAAAGTGGGGTATACATAAGAATGACATAGAGTTAAATGCACATTTTTATTTTGGAGGATAAAAGTGAACAAAAAACGATGCTCCAAATGCCATTCCAGGAGAGTAAAAAAAACGGGTGTTTTAGAGGATTGCAACGATACAAGTGTTTAGATTGTAACCACATCTTCAACAACAAAAGAAGAGACCGCGAAACTAACATCAGTAGAAAGATTTGGCAGGACTATATAGATCATAAGCAAACTGTCTATGAATTCTGCCAGCAGCATTCAGTCAGTCATCCGACTATGGAAAAATAATTGAATAACTATTAAAAAACAAAGGATATAGTTTATCCTCCACAATCCGTAGTGGTAATGGATACTACCTACTTTGGTAGAGGTTTTGGAGTCATCATCTTCAGGGACCCTAAACGGAGGATCAATCTCCATTGATAATATGTGAATAACGAGACGGTAGATGCATATCGGCAGGGAATAGATCATATTATTTCTCAAGGATGTTCTATCTCTGGTATCGTCTGCGACGGTAAAAAAGGTTTGTTTTCTGCGTTTCCCTGCATTCCTATCCAAATGTGTCAGTTTCATCAAAAACAGATTATCACCCGATACCTAACCGGTAGCCCGAAACTGCAAGCCGGGATTGAACTGCAAAAGATTGTAGATAACTTGACTTCATCCAGGGAAGAAGTGTTTTTTATGATGATTGAGGTGTGGATGTTGAAATGGAATCAATTCTTGAAGGAAAAGACCTACTCCAATACCGGAAAATGGTTCTATACTCACAGGAAGCTTAGAAGCGCTATTCGTAGTATAAAGTCAAATCTTCGCTATTTGTTCACCTTCCAGAACTACCTGGAACTTCATATCCCCAACACAACTAACTCCCTGGAAGGAGTTAACAGTGCTCTCAAGTTTAAAATCAAAGCCCACCCGGGAATAAACTCTGTTAGAAGAAAGAAAATCATCTACTATTTACTCTCCAATTAGCAACTATATTTTTTTCAATACACAAAAATTATTATTAACAACATCGATTTCTACCTTTGCGATTATTGCATCTTTTAAAGATAACCGTCATTTTCATTTTCACATTGTTAAAATTTGAACACTTGACTGTAGTAAAAGGGATATTAAGTAGGTTCCACTTTTTTTCTTTCGTAAAATACTCAAGTTCAACACTACATTTGGGGTTATTATTAAAAAAGAATTCTACTGAAGGAATCCTTTTCGCAAAGGTGTTTGTCATATTAATATCCAAAAAGTTAATTAATCAATTGAAAGGATTCTTGATAAGTTCATTTCTCTTCATCCAAAAAATGCTACAATTTCGTTTAATGTCCCGAGCGTATCTAAAGTTCCCTAAAGGAAAATTTGAGCGAAGTGCCAAAAACACTAAGTCAAATACACTCTCTTAGGCAATGTTGCCTTCCTCTTCTTCATAGAGTCGTATTACGAATATCTGTTAAACTTATTTTCTTTGTATATCTCACATAGTTATATTCATCAATCAATTTTG
>JAGPKI010000013.1 GCA_018054005.1 Caldisericia bacterium | reverse complement strand
AATCTCGAATTCTTATTTTCTGAGCCTGCTGGTAATTTTTCTGACGGTAAACTATATATAAGCTCCTACGATATGAACCCTGGGGATTGTTATCCAGGTAGAGATTGCAATCTTATTGATTGGAAGGGTTTGAGCGATCAAGATACTGATTATCTTATTGTCAAAGCAAGAGTTAAGCGCTTTGCTATTCCTCCTAAAGAGGGACAATTGATTGTAAGTAAACTTACTTTTCAATCTGATCCATATCTTACTTCTACATTTACGGTGGAGACTACATTAAGAGGCAGAGTAAGTGGAGAATCTCCAATTTATTTAAAGATTTATCTTGCAAATCTTGATTTAGATGGGACAATATCTCAAGGTAAAGAGTTAGTTGTTAAATTTAAAATTGATGGTGGTACCGGGAGATATCTTTATTCATGGGATTGGAGCGATGGCGATATTATAAGAGACCATGAGGCAGATACATCCGAAATAACTTTAAAACATACATATAATAAAGCTGGTACTTACCGGATAAGAATCGATGTTAAAGATTCTAAAGGTAAATATAAAAAAGGTGAAATTATTGTAAGAGTAAAATAGAACAAAGTAATATGGCTTAAATTAACTATAAACTTTGTTCTGTTAATCACTATTTTATAAGATATTTATTTAAGAAAATTAAATTTTTGAAACTATATTTAGGTATAGTTGTATTTTCTAATAGGTGAAAAAAATTAAAGAAAATATTTAGGAGGACTTGTTAATGACGAAAATTTATTCAAAGCTAATTGGTATACTTATTATTTTTATTTTGACTATAAATGTATTGCCAATTAGCACAAATGTTTTTTCTTTAGAAAAAGCGGTTCCAGAAAATGCTTATTTTAAACCACTTGAAAAAGAAGTTTATAATCAGTATTATTTTTGGTTCAAAAATTTATCAGGAAAATCTTCAAAACTCAATGCTAAGATTGTTGAAAAAAATTTCCCTGGTGGTCCAAATGACAAAAACTGGTTTACTCAGTTTTGCTATTCGAATATTTGTTTCCTCGATGAAGGAGTATCACCAAAAGTACTTAAACCAGGAGAGCGTGAAACAATGCATGTATCCATAAGACCGTTTAGTGGAGTGGCGATTGGAGAAAAAGCGTGTGTTGTGTTAGAAGTCTGGCCAGAAGTAAACCCAAAACTTAAAGAGAGAATCGAGTTCTACGGAATTACAGTTGATAAGAAATTAGTTACACTTATTATTGGCAACAAAAATGCAAAAGTAAACGATAAAAATATTCCTATTGATGTTGCACCTTTTATTGATAAAGCTTCAAATAGAACTCTTGTACCTTTAAGATTTATAGGCGAAGCACTCGGAGCTTCAATAGATTGGGATAACAAAGAAAGAAAAGCAATTTATAAACTTGGAGATGAAACATTATATTTCTGGGTTAGCAAGAAGGAAGCTGAGATAATTATAGGGAAAAATTATTCAAAAAAGATTTCTCTCGATGTAGCTCCAATAATAGTAAATAGTAGAACATTTGTTCCAGTAAGATATGTATCTGAATTGCTCGGAGCTAAAGTTGATTGGGATGGAAAAACACAAACAATTACAATTTTGTTTCCGCCACCCAGTGAAGAATAGGTGAATGCTATGAGAATTAGAAAACTATTATCTGTTTTTTTGGTATCTTTTTTAGTTTTATCAGGTTGCTTATCTTTGTATAAGGATAATTTTGCTTTAGCATCTGAAGAAGGTAATATAAAAATTGTTGGGAGTGGGCTTAAAAAGGGAGTATTTTTTGGTCCAACTTACCTAAATGTTGATCAACAAAGAGTATATATTGCAGATACATTAAATAATAGAATACAGGCTTTTATAAGAGGAAATGTTTTTCAGCTTGCATTTGGTGGTTTTGGACAAAATGAGAGAGAATTTGATAGAGTTGGTGGAATTTGCACTGCTAAAGGAAATATATATGCTGTTGATTCAGGAAATGCGAGGATTCAAATTTTTGATACTAAAGCAAATTATATAGGTCAATTTGGTAATTTTGGAGAAGAAAAAGGATCTTTTAGATTTCCAACTGATTTAGCCACTGACGATGATAAATTATACATTGCAGATACTGGCAACAATCGAATTCAAATCTTTGACCTAACAGGTAAATTTATTTCAAGTTTTGGAATCAAAGGTAAAGGCAATGGAGAATTTTCTTCTCCTCTTGGTATTGAAGTATCAGAAGGGAAAATATTTGTCTCAGATACTGGCAACAATCGAATTCAAATCTTTGACCTAACAGGTAAATTTATTTCAAGTTTTGGTTTAAAAGGAACTGATGAAAAGGATTTTGTATCACCAAAAGGAATATGTATTTATAATGGTGAGCTTTTCGTAGCAGATTCCGGTAATAAGTCAGTCCAGATATTTTCTACATCTGGAGTGTTTAAGAGGGCTGTTAAAGACGAAAAATTATCTCATCCTTATGGTGTAGCGGTATTAGATGAGAAGTTGCTTATATCTGATTATGAAACTGGTAGAATCTTAGCTTTTGAACTTAATGGAAAGTTTTATGATTATTTTGGCTCTTCTAGGGATATAAATGGCAAATTTGTTAAACCTATAGCGGTTACTACTTCAAATGAGTTAATATATGTTCTCGATGAATATTTAAATTGTATTCAAATTTTTGATGAAAAAGGTAATTTTGTGAAATTAATCGGGAGCAAGAAAGGTGAAGTGGAATTTGTTGAACCTTGCGAAGTTAGTTTTAGTAATGAAAAACTCTATGTTTTAGACAAAGGTGCTAATAAAGTTTTTGTATTCTCTGCAAATGGTGATTATATTGAAAGTTTTGGAAAATATGGTTCTAAAAATGGAGAGTTTATATCACCAAGTGATCTATGTGTATATGGTGAAAAGATTTATATAACTGATACTGGTAATTCGAGAATTACTATATTTGATCTTAAAGGAAATTTTATAGGCGAATTTGGCAGTTTTGGTTTCAAAGATGGCCAGTTTTACTTAATAAAAGGAATAAGTGTTTTTAATGATAAAGTTTATGTTTCAGATTTTGGAAATTCTCGGATACAAATATTCGATTTAGATGGTAATTTTTTGGGTAAATTTGGTAAAAAAGGTTCCGAAATTGGAAGTTTTTATGGTCCAAGTGGAATTTATGTAGACATGTCAGGAAAAGTGTATATTGCAGATACTCTTAATAATAGAATTCAAATAGTAGACACACTTACAAATAAAAGTAATGTTTATGGTTCATTTGGTTCCATATTTAGTATTGAATCAAATATTGCTAAAGGAGAAAATGACTTTGATTATACTTTTCTCCCAGGAAGCTTTTTATTTCCATCTGATGTAACTTGTTTTAAAAATTACTTAGTAGTAGTTGATACATATAATTTAAGAGTACAACTTATACCGTTTTCTTTAGTGTTCGGAAATGATTTAATAAGAATTACTCCTTCTTATCTTGATTTTGGCTCAATAAGTAAAGGTAACTCATTAGAGAGAAGTTTCTTCATAAATAATGAGGGTGGAAATATATTAGTTGGCACTATTAGCTCCAATAACAGTTCTGTGAAAGTTGAGCCAGAGAGGTTTAGCGCCGCTCAACAAGAAGTTAAAGTCAAAATTGTAACAGATGATCTTCAAGATGGTATGGATTACCAGGCTAAAGTTACGGTGAAATTAGATTTAGGACAAACCAAAGAAGTTGACATAATATTTAGAGTAGATTCTGCGCCTGATTTTTATACTGAGATTCCACCAATATTTGTAGCATCTGCTGATGAAGATTTTGGAATACCCATTAAAATTACTCCTCAAAATGGTTTTACTGGTATTGTTACTTTTATTGCATTAGGTTTACCAAAAAATACTACCCCTACTTTTGTGCCTCCATCAGTAAATCTACCCGAAAATGATACAGTTATACTTAAACTTACTCCATCATCTAAGTACGTAGAGGCAGGTATCTATAATATTGAAATAGAAGCACGTGCAGCAAGGGGTAACAATACTCATAGAGCTTCTTCTATATTTGTTTACAAACAAAAACTTGAGTTAGTACCTCATACCGTTATTGGTGAACTATTTACAGCAATATGGTGCATAAATTGTGTTCATTCACACAGAGCGATGGATAGACTATACGAGGAACTTGGTAAAGAAAGAGTTGTATTTATTGAGTATTATGTAGATTCTGTTGATGACCATCCTTCTCCAAGACTTTCCTGGGTAGAAAGCGAGCAGAGAATGAAATGGTATCAATCTGATAAAGGCTTACCTACAATATATTTTGATGGGACTGATTATATAAAAGGAGTTCCTACTGGATTAGCAGATGATAGCACTGAAGGTAAGGATAAAGCGATGTATGAGAGTTATTCGAAAAAGGTACAGGAAAAACTTAAAGAACCCTCTCTTGTTAATATATCTTTAAAAAGTTCATTTGACTCAGCAAAGAAGGTTGGCAAAGCCTCTGCTACTGTTACGGCTTTAGATAACATTCCTTATAAAGATCCTCGAATTTATTTTGCATTAACCGAAAGTAAAATACCTTTTGTAGCTATAAATGGTGATAAATTTCATCACTTCGTTCTAAGAGACTTTATTACTCCCAAAAACGATGATTTAAATGATTATCTTGGAACACCAATGAAACTTCCCACTGGGGAAACATTTGGCAAAAAAGGCGACACATTTGACATAAATGTCGAATTCAAACTTAAAGATATATATAACCTAACAAATGTTTCACTGGTTGTGTTTGTTCAAGATAATATAACTAAAAAAGTCCTTCAAACAATGGAATTTCCTGTAAAAGTAATTAATATTAAAAATTTTGAGTTTATTTCTGATGGTAACCTATTTCAGGAAAGAATTAAAGGTGAAGAAGCAACAATTTCTACTTATATTGTTAATAACGGAACTCTTGACGATGTTTATGATATTTCAGTTCTCAATAAATCTACTGATAAATGGTTATATAAAATTTATCTTGATGGAAAAGAATTTACAACGGGCGATAACGGGGGAGCAAAAATAAGTGCCTCTAAATATGTTAAATTGGATATTAGAACCCAAATTCCACAAAATGCAGAAGTTAAAACTACACAAGATTTTGTAATTAATGTTTCTTCTAAATCAACAGGGTATGAGAAGTCTCTTCATGCAAATATAACTGTTATTGAAGATAAACCACCAGATTTTAATTTCACTTCAAAGGGAGAAGAATTTGAGATAATGGCAGGGGAACCATTAAATATTGAGTTTAGTGTTTTACCTAATCCTAATTTTTCAGAAGAAATTACTCTTAATTTATTAAATCCTCCCAAAGAACTCGATTCTTATTCATTTGAACCCCAGAAAGGAAAAGCTCCATTTAACTCAAACCTTACTTTAAAGTTTAAAGCAGATACGCCTGATAAAAAATTCTCATTAGAAGTTTCAGCTGACGGAGGAGATGTAAAACATTCTCAAATTCTTATTGTTCAAGTTTTGCGTAATCCCGATGCAGTTCCACCAGTTCTTGATATTACTTTTCCACCTGATAATTATCTTACAAATAAACCTCAAGTGACTTTGTTAGGTATAACAGATTCGACCGCATTACTATTTGTCAACGGAAAAGAAGTTACTATTGAATCAAATGGTAGTTTTTCTGTAACGCTTGATTTAGTCGAAGGAGAAAATATTATATCTATAACAGCAAAAAACAGGAAAGATCTCGAAACAACTGTTACAAGGATTGTTACACTTGATACAACTCCACCGATATTAGAATTAGAAGAAGTTCCAGCTGAAGTTTATAGTGACAAAATAATAATAACCGGGAGAACTGAACAATCAGCGGTAGTAAGAATAGGAGAAGCAGATGTTGAACTTAACAGTAGCGGTGAATTCTCAAAAGAAATAACTTTAACAAAAGGATTAAATGTTATAGAAGTTATTGCCATAGATAAAGCAACAAATGAAACAAAAATAGAATTAAATATCTACTATGCTACTTTAATAAAACTACAAATTGGTTCCAAGACCGTTTATATTAACGATGATGAAAAAACAATTGAAGCACCTCCATATATTAAGAACGGTAGAACAATGGTTCCTATAAGAATTATTTCTGAGGCATTAGGAGCAGAAGTAGAATGGAATGCAAGCATTAAAGAGATCACAATAAAAAAAGACATTAAAGTCATAAGAATGCAGATTGGTTCTAATGATGTTTATATAAAAGAAGAGGGTCAATTAGGTGAAGATAAGTACATACTTGATGCACCACCAGAAATTGTTAATGGAAGAACATTTGTACCAATAAGATTCATCGCAGAAGCATTTGGAGCAGAAGTTAATTGGGTTGAAGAAACAAAAGAGATAATTATAAAAAGTTAATAGATAATACCCTCTTCTGTAATAAAGGCAGTTATTAGCTCCCTTGGAGTTACATCGAAAGCTGGGTTTAGAGCTTCGATTTCCGGGGGAGCTAATTTTATTCCACGTATTTCTTTTAATTCTTTTTGATCCCTATATTCTATAGGTATATCATCACCTGAGTTTATATTTTGATCAAATGTATCTTTTGGAGCTGCAATAAAAAAAGGAATATTATGTACTTTTGAAAGAATAGCTATTTGATATGTACCTATTTTATTTGCTGTATCTCCATTTTTTGCTATTCTATCAGCCCCCACTATAACTTTATTTATTTTTTTCTCTTTCATTAAATAACCTACTGCACTGTCAACGATTAATGTTGCAGGAATTTTATTTTTTACTAATTCAAATGCTGTGAGTCTCGACCCTTGGAGAAGTGGCCTTGTCTCTGTGAAATATATTTTAATATTCTTTTTTTCTCTGTAAGTATATTTAATAATTCCCAGTGCTGTTCCATAACCTAAAACTGCAAGTGTTCCAGTATTACAATGAGTAAGAATTGAATCATTTTCATCTATTAGATTTAAGCCAAATTTTGCAATGTTTAGTGATTCATTTTTAAGTTTTTCTTTATAATTTTCAGCCTCTCTTAGTAAGATTCTACTTATTTCTTCCATATTTTTCTTACTTTTAATATTATTAAGCATATACATAATTTTGTCTACTGTATTCGGAAGATTAACAGCAGTTGGCCTTGCATTCTTTATTCTTAACGAATACTCTTCAAGAGATGAGAAGTCATTACAATTTAAAGATGCAAGATAAAGACCATAAATACCGACTAATCCAAGTAGTGGTGCTCCTCTAATTGATAATTCCTTGACTGCTTTTATTAGCTCCTCCGGATTAGTTATCTCTAAGTAAATTTCATTAAAAGGCAGTTCTTTTTGATCGAGAATTAATAATTTACCATCTTTAAAATCTATTGGTTTTACAGCTTCTTCTAAATTGTTATTCATTCCAACCCTCTTTTCCTATTAATGGCACAAATCTTACATAGTCTAAGTTTTTCTTTTGAATGTCATGATTTGTTTTTATAATTTTTACGAGGTTTTGCATATGCCTATCTCCAACAGGTATAATCATTATGCCATTATTGGAACTTAATTGCGAAATCAAACTTTCGGATATTTTAGGTGCAGAAGCAGAAACAATAATTCTATCGAAAGGTGCATATTCGGGTAAGCCCAAAGTTCCATCTCTCACAAATATATTAAAATCTTTAAAATTTAATTTAAGCAAATTTTTCGTAGCAATTAATGCAAGTTCTTTGATCCTCTCTATCGAATAAACTTTAAGCCCAAGGTGCAAGAGAATTGCAGTTTGATATCCTGAGCCAGTTCCAACCTCGAGGCATTTAAGCCCTTTTCGTGGTTCTAATTCAGAAACCATTAAAGCTATAATAAATGGTTGCGAAATTGTTTGTCCAAAACCTATCTCAATTGGTCCATCAAAATAAGCAAATTCTCTATACTTTTCTGGAATAAATATTTCTCGTGGAATTTTCCTAAAAGCTTCAATTACCGATTTATCATTTATTCCTCTTTTTATAAGTTGGTTTAAAACCATTTCTTCCCTTTGTTTTTGGAAATCGCAATTCACTTTTTTAATATTCTTTCTTCGATTTTTTCCATTATTTTTCTTTTTAATTCATCAATATTTTCTAAAGTTTTAGCAGATACAAACAAACCATTTTCTATGTTTCTAAAAATAAAATTCTTACTTAATTTATCGATTTTATTGTAAACAATTATTGTTTCTATGGATGCGGCATCCAGGTCATTTAGGGTATCTTTTACAGTTTTTAGTTCTGCGGTAAAATTTGGGTCACTTATATCAACAACTATTATGATTAAATCAGACGTTTTTATCTCTTCAAGAGTGCTTTTAAAGGATTCTATTAATTCATGTGGAAGTTTTCTTATAAAACCTACAGTATCCACAAATAGTACCTCACCAATTTCTTTTGATATAAAGCCTTTTCTAATTCTTGTATCGAGTGTATGAAATAATAGGTCATCTGTTGGAAGATTTTCTTTTGTCAAAGCGTTAAATAGTGTTGATTTTCCTGCATTTGTATAACCCACAATAGATATTATAAATTTATCTGAAGTTATTCTTCTTTCTCTTTTTAGATTTCTCTGTTTTTCTATTTCCTTTAGATGCTTTTCAAGTTTCCTTATTCTATCAAATACATATCTTCTTCTCATTTCAATTGATCTTTCGCCAGGTCCCTTTGTTCCAACTAAACCAACTTGTTGATCAAGGGAAGCAGATTGATCGACAAGTTCTGGGAGCCGCTTTTTAAGTTGAGCAAGTTCTACTTGTAATTTTCCTTCATGCGTTAAGGCTCTTCTTGCGAAAATATCTAAGATTACCCTCGGCCTATCTAAAACTTCTTTTTGTAACGCTTTTGAAAGATTTCTTATTTGTGTGAAAGACAATTCATCATCAAATACAATTGTGTCAACATCTAAGCTATTAGCAATACCTTTTAGCTCTTCTAACTTTCCTTTTCCAATAAAGTATGCAGGATTAATTTTTCTTAAATTCAGTCTCATAGTATAAACTGCTTCTATTTGTAAGGTTTCTAATAATAATTCTAATTCCGAAACTGTTTGTGGAGAGTTTTTTTCACCAATTATGATAGCTTTTTTCATAATGTAATAGATATTATCTCGATGAGTTTAATTTTAATATTTCCTCTGCATGCTTAAGAGAAGTATCGTTTAGATAATCTCCACCTATCATTCTTGATATTTCTATAATTCGTTCTTTTCCATTTACTTTACCTATCTTTACACTTGTATCATCTGAATCAGTTTCCTTCCAAACAGTAAAGTGGTTATCTGCCTTAGATGCTATCTGGGGAAGGTGTGTTATACAAATAACCTGTTTATTTCCTGATATCTCGTATAATTTTTCACCAACTTTGTCTCCAACTATACCTCCGATACCAGCATCTATTTCATCAAATATTAAAGTTGGCGTTTGGTCTACTTCCCTTAAAATTGTCTTTATTGCAAGCATAATTCTTGAGAGCTCTCCCCCGGAAGCAATACTTGTTAGCGGTAGAAGTGGTTGCCCCGGATTTGTTGATAGAAGAAACTCCACCCTTTCCAAGCCATCTTCAAATAACTTAAAATATTTCTCACCTATTTTTATACAATTTAGTGAATCTTCGTTCACTTCTTCTCTTTTAAAGCTAATAGAAAATTTAGCCTTATCTAATGAAAGGTCAGAAAGTTCTTTTTGAATTTTACTTTCAAATATTTCTTTTAAGGACTCTCTTTTTGAACTAAGACTTAATAAACATTCTTTTAGTTCTTCAGTTGTTTTATTCAAATTATCTTTAAATTCTTCGCAACTACTTTCAATGGTTGATAAATATTCCAATCTTTTTTCCATTTTGTTTTTGGATTCCAAGACTTTTTCAATTGTATCACCATACTTCTTTTTCAAATTGCTAATTGTGTCCAGTCTATCAACTAATTCGCCCAATCTTTTTTCATCGTAGAGGTTTAAAAGCTTTTGAACCTCATTTAATATGTCTCTATTTGTTTCTTTAAGGATTGCATAGCAATCATTAAGAGAATTATCGATGCTACCTAAAGATGGGGAATAGTTTTTTATTCCACTCGTAATATTTATAGCTTTTTCCAATTCATAAACTATACCTATATTTTCCTGTTCTCCTCCTGATAGTGTTAAGCTTATACTATTTAAAGCTTCAATTATTCTTTGTGCATTCGAGAGAAGATCTCTTTCCTCTTTTAATGATTCTTCCTCACCAAGTTTTAGGTTTGCTTCTTCTATTTCATTTATCTGAAACTTTAAGAAGTCAATTTCTCTTGCTCTTTCTTTTTTTTCTGACTCAATTTCCATTATCGCTTTTTTTAAGTCGATATATTTTCCCTTAAGTTCTTTTACTTTTTCAATTAATGGCGTGAGTTCTTCCTTATAATAATGGTCAAAAAATTGAAGTTGTTTTTTGCTAGAAAAAAGTTCCTCTGTGCTATTTTGACCATGAATTGCTATTAGTTTGTTGCAGGTCTCCATATAATTCTTCTGTGGGACGAAAAGACCGTTTATTAATGTTCTACTTTTCCCTCCTTCTGTTATTGTTCTTTCAAAGATTAAATCTTTGGAATCGTTTGAAAAAACAAGTTGGACAATAGGGCTATTTTTTGGATCTCTGAAAATCAAGTCTTTATCCAAATTTTCTCCAAGACAAAACTTAATAGCATTTATGATTAATGTCTTTCCAGCTCCTGTTTCACCAGTAAAAACATTTAATCCCTTTCCTAACTCAATACTTATATCCTTAGCAATTGCAAAATTTTTGATTTTTATTATTTCAAGCATTATTTAAATTATAGTCCCCATTGGAATTTCTTATTTAAGACTTCGTAAAAATTCTTTTTGTTTAAAATTGCAATTTTTAAAGGTTTAGTGGAAATATTTATTTTTATGCTATCCATATCCAATAATATTGTTTCATTCATGCCATCGTTTATAAATCTTGTTTTCTCTCCTTTTGTTGAAATTAAAACTGTCAAACTCTCATCCTCTGGTAAAATTATACTTCTATTTGCAAGTTTATGTGAGCAAAGAGGAGTTATCATATAAACTTTACATTTTGGATCTATTACAGGTCCTCCTGCTGCAAGTGAGTAAGCGGTAGAGCCAGTTGAAGTGGCAATTATAATTCCATCCCCTCTATTTGTTGCAACTCTGTTATCATTTATAAAAACAGAAGTTTGGATTATTTTTTCTGAAGGGTCTCTCTGAATAACGAAATCATTTATAGCAATATCTGAGAGTATTTCTTTTCCTTCTCTTAGAAGAGTACCATTTAATATTGTTCTTTCTTCTATTTTATACTTTCCTTCCAAAATTTTATCTATTGAAGAGAGTATTTCCTCTTCTTCTACATTTGTGAGGAATCCAATATAACCCAAATTTACTCCTAAGACTGGAATGTCGTTTTTAACTGCATAATGGGAAGCCCTTAAGAATGTTCCATCTCCACCAAGGCTAATGAGTATTTCTGGAGTAGTTTCATAACTATCGAAATCAATTATCGGTAGATAAGGAAAGATATCCTCTAAATCTTTAGTTATGAAAACCTCTGCTTTATTGGACTCTAAAAATGAAATAATACTTTTAGAAGTCTTTATTATATTATCAAGTCTTTTTCTGAAAAATATTCCAACTTTCATTTACCACTTCCTCAATTATAGATTTATTTATATATGGTGGCTCTCTTTTTAAAAAAATGAGATACTCTATATTACCTTTTGCTCCTTTTATAGGAGAAAACGTTAATCCTTTTGGCGGAAGGTCAATCTTATAGAAAAAATCAAATTTATTATTAAGCATATCTATTATATATTCTTTATTTCTAATTATTCCATTTTTACCAACAAAGCTTTTGCCAACTTCAAATTGTGGTTTTAAAAGGGTTATAATTTCTAAGTCTTCGCTACCAAGATCTTTTATTTGCGGGATTATTTTCTCAACAGATATAAATGATACATCAATTGTAGCAAGGTTTATCACTTCAGGTATATCTTTCTTTGTTAAATATCTCGCATTTATTCCTTCCAATAAAGTTACTCTGCTATCATTTCTTAGCTTTAAGTCTAATTGACCCACACCTACATCAACTGCATATACTTTTTGAGCACCTCTTTTTAAAAGAATTTCTGTAAATCCACCAGTTGAAGAACCAATATCAGCACAAATTTTACCCTCTACATTAATATTAAAGTAATCTAAAGCTTTTATAAGCTTATATGCTCCTCTACTAACAAATCTTTCACTTTTCTCTATTGTTAGTTTTGAATCAATAGGAACAATAATAGAAGGTTTTACTATTTTTACTCCATTTACTTTTACTTCTCCAGAAAGAATTATGATTTGTGCTTCTGTTCTGCTTTTGACAAGTTTATTTTCAAATAAAAGTTTATCTAATCTTACTCTTTTCACTTATTATTGTATTTGCTATGTTTTCTTTTGTAAGCCCTGAGTATTCTAAGATTTTTTTTCTTTTTAAAGGTGGGGAGAAACCTTCTTTTAAGCCAAATGTTAAAACTTTAACATTTTTTACTTCCTCATTATTGAGGAAGGCTATAATTTTTTCTCCAAAACCACCTTCCAATACTCCATCTTCTAAAGTTACAAGAAATCTTGTTTTTAAAGCTTCTTCTCTGATGGTTTCAGAATCAAATGGTTTTGCGAAACGAGCATCGATTAATGTTACGGTTAAACCATTTTCTTCCAATATTTTAGAAGCTTCTAAAGCTATGTTTATCAAATTGCCTAAAGCGATTATTGTGCAATCCTTCCCTCTTTTTATTACAACACTTTTTCCAAGCTCTATTGGCTCTGAATATAAGTGAGTTGATGCAATATCTTTTGGAAACCTAATGAATATTGGACATTTTGCATTATTAAGGCTCCATTTAAACATTTTTTCAAGTTCAGATGCACTTGATGGAGACATAATAATATTGTTTGGTATAGGATTTAAGAAAGATATATCAAAACTTCCTTGATGTGTAGGACCATCATCAGAAACAGCTCCAGCTCTATCAACTATAAATATTACTGGCTCTTTTAATATGCAACAATCATGAATAACTTGGTCATAAGCCCGCTGAAGGAAAGTTGAATAAATTCCAACTATTGGCTTCAAGCCTTTGTGGGCAAGTGAAGCTCCAAAAGTCACAGCGTATTGTTCTGCGATTCCTACATCAAAAAATCTATCAGGGAAGCTACTGGCAAATTCGCTCATATATAAGCCTTCGCACATAGCGGCTGTTATCGCTACTATCTTTTTATCTTTTTCGCCCTCTCTTTTAAGGGTTTCCCCAAATACTTCAGAGAATGACTTTTCATTTTGCTTAATAGTCTTGCATTTATTATTCTCAATTATAAAAGGAGGAGAACTATGGAATTTAATAGGATTATTTTCTACATCAGCAAAACCTTTCCCTTTTTTTGTCAATGCATGAATTATGACAGGCTTTTTATACTTTTTTGCTCTCTCTAAAATATTGCAAACTTCTGAAATATCATGGCCATTCACAGGGCCTAAATATACAAATCCCAATTCTTCAAATATCATTTCAGGAAAAACCATTTGCTTTATTGCTGCTTTGAATTTTTCTGTTATTAAGAGTGTAATCTTACCAAGGGTATTATATTTTTTTAATGAAGATTTGTATCTTTCACTTAAACTCATATATAAGGGACTACTTCTTACCTGAGAAAGGTGTTTTGATAAAGATCCAACGTTTTTTGAAATAGACATTTCATTATCATTTAATATAACAATGATATTCAAATTTTCGTGCCCAATGTTGTTTAATGCTTCAAATGCTTCACCTGCAGTTAGAGCTCCATCCCCTACAATTGATATTGTATAAGAGTTATCTTTCATAAGTTTCTTTGCAACAGAAAATCCTGCAGCTACAGCTAGAGAAGTGCTCGAATGCCCAGATATAAATTTATCAAAAATACTTTCTCTTGGATCGGGGTAGCCGCTAATTCCGTTTTCCTGTCTTAGAGAATAAAATTTATCTTTTCTACCTGTTAAAATTTTGTAAGTATATGATTGATGTCCAACATCAAATATTATATCGTCTTTTAGCGGATCAAAACAGATTAAAGCAGCAATTGTAAGTTCAATAGTTCCGAGATTTGACGAGAGATGACCTCCTGTTTTTGATACTGTATTAATAATTAATTCTCTTATCTCGTTACTTAACTTTTTAAGCTCTTCCTCATTTAATTGTTTTAAAGCTTTATAGTCTTCTATTTTTTTTAGAAGCTCTTCATTCATTATTTATTCATTAATAATGTTAAAGATCTCAATTAATCTATCAGTATTAAACGGAAGACTTTTTAAAATTGTTATCGATTCATTAATGTAATTATCGATACTTTCTAAACTTTTTTCCTTACCAAATATTTTTGCATAATTTGCTTCATTTTCACATGTATCACAATCTTTCATATCATCAGCAATTTGATAAGCCATACCAAAATTTTTTCCAGCCATAGAAAGTGAGTTTATAATTTCTTCGTCTGAGTTTGTTAGAATTCCTGAAATTGCTAACGAAGCTCCAAATAAAGCTGCAGTTTTATGTTCATGAATGTAGAGAATTGTTTTTTCATCTATATTATCTTTTCGCTGAAAAGCTTCAAATGCCTGCCCCTCAACTAAACCAGTTACACCGCTTGCTTCGGAGAGCCTCTGAATTATTTTTATTAATATTTCTGGTTTAATGAACTTTTGTGCATCAATGGAAGAAAGTAGGTAGAATGCATGTGTAAGTAAAGCATCTCCTGCAAGTAAAGCGATATCATCACCATAAACTTTGTGAGTTGCTGGCTTTCCTCTTCGCGTGTCACTATTATCCATTATTGGTAAATCGTCATGAATTAGAGAATAGGTATGAATCAATTCAATTGCACAAGCTGGTATAATTGCCAATTCATCAATTACATCACCCTTTATTGATTCGTAAGATGTTAGTAGAATTACAGGTCTTAGGCGTTTACCACCAGGAAAGAGGCTATAAGAAATAGCAGCATAAAGAATGGAGTTCTCTTTGATGCTTGAGAGATAATCGTTTAATGAATTGTTAATTATTTTAATTTTTTCATCTAAATAGTTTTTAAGATCTTCTTTCATCTTATTATCCTGAACCTTTCGAAGTTTATTGAATTATCTTTTAAATCACTAATATTTATTTCTTTAATTTTTGCCCCAGGAGGTCCCATAGATATATGTTCTATAAATTTATTGAGATCAACCTCTTTCCCTTTTCCAACAACTTCTACACAGCCATCGGGGATGTTCCTTGCATATCCTGAGATATTATATTTCAATGCATAGTAATGAATGAAACTTCTAAATCCCACTCCCTGAACTAATCCTTTAATTATTATTTTCTTGGTTATGTCCATCCTTGTTTTCTATGTAATTTCTATATACTGCTCCTAAAATACCATTTACAAACTTACCAGAATCCTTTTCTCCAAATTTCTTTGAGATTCTCACAATTCTATCAATAACAACTTTTGGCTCAAGATCCCTTCTATAGATTAATTCATATATTCCAATCCTTAAAGCTTCTTTATCAAGTGAGGCAATTCTATCGAATGTCCAATTTTCAAGAAACTTTTTTATAATTTTATCTATTTCATCTTTTTTCTCAATAATTGCTTTTGTCATCTCAACTGCTTCTTTTGTAATTTCGTTATCTCCATCTTCAAAAAGTAAATCGCTTAGCTCCTCTAAAGATTCTTTTCTAAACTCTTTTTCATATAGTAGAGTGAGGACTTTTTCTCTTAATTTCTGGTTGAGAAGAGGAGAATCGTTAGTCATGTTTCATTTTGATACTCTTTCGATATATTCACCAGTCCTTGTATCAACTTTTATTATATCGCCTTCTTCGATAAATAAAGGAACTTGAACAGTGAAACCTGTTTCGAGAGTTGCAGGTTTACTACCGCCTTGAGCAGTATCTCCTCTAACTCCAGGTTCGGTCTTAACTACTTTTAGGTTAATGCTTGTAGGAAGATCTATTCCTATTGGTTTATTATTATAGAAAAGTATATCAACCATGCTGTTTTCAATTAAATAATTTGCCTCTTCTTCTATTTCTTCTTCATTTAATGTGTTTTGTTCAAATGTTTCAGTATCCATAAAAATATAATCTTTATCGGATTTATAGAGGTATTGCATTTTTTTATGTTCAAGATAAGCATCCTTTAGCTTTTCGTCAGGTCTAAAAGTTCTTTCAGTTGTTACATTGCTTTTTATTCCTCTCATTTTTACTCTTACAAAAGGAGATCCTTTACCAGGCTTAATATGTTGAAAAGAAGTTACAACAAATAATTCTCCATCAAGTTCAAAGGCTTTACCAGGGCGTAAGTCATTTGCAGTAATCATTAAGTCCTCCATTTATTTTCTTCATTAGTTTATTTAGAATTATACACAAAACTCTTTAACAGTCAAAGTTTCGAATTAATTCAAATATGACTTATGACTGTGGAAAATTTTTGATAAAATTATTGCATTAGTTCGATCGACATGATGGTATATATATTGAATCAAAGTTGAATTTAGATATAATTTGGTGATATGAACTCAAGGATTGCGATCTCTTTTTCATATGTAATGCAGATATAATAAAGATTGGGATGATATGCAAAGTATTGTAAGTATTCTGATGTTAGAAGAAATTGCTTTAATACAAGAGTAATAAGATAAAATTGGAGGTATAAGAAAATGGAAGAGAAGGAATTAATCGCCAGGGAGATAGAAAATATTCCTGAGCCATATCTAATAGAGATACTTGATTTTATCAGATTTTTGAAGACCAAGGCTTTGGAACAAAAGATGGAACTTGCGTTTGCAAGTGAAGCATCTCTCAAAAAAGATTGGTTAAAACAAGATGAAGATGAAGCATGGAAAGATTTATAAAAGGAGACATAGTAGTTGTTCCGTTTCCTTTCTCGGATTTAACCCATACTAAGAGACGGCCAGCTTTAGTAATTACAGATTTAGAAGGCGATGATTTGATTCTTTGCCAGATAACCAGTCACTCTATTATAGACAGATATGCTATTTCAATTAATGAGGACGATTTTGAAAGTGGAACATTGAGACAAAGAAGTAATGTGCGACCTAACCGCATATTCACGACAGATTGTCATATAATCCTCTATAGAGTTGGTCATCTTAAATCCGTTAAGTCTGATTGGATAATTGAGAAGATAGTATCCATCATACGGCAATGAATATACAACCATATATAGCAGAGAAGATTTAGTTTCTTTATCAATGCGTGTTGCTTATGTCTTGTATATTGAAACTGTTATATAAAACGTTAGAAATACGATAAAGATAAAAATAATTTTAAAATTTGCCTTTTTTATATCTATAAGTATATATTTTATATTAATGCTACATAAATCGAAGAAGATTTATAAGGAGGTTTCTATAAATGCCTACAAGCAATAGTGAGAATGTTTTTAAAGCTCCAGAGAGAAGTCCCGGTTATCTTTATATAATTGTGTTTTTTGTAGCTTTAGCTTTGCTACTTTGGGGTTTAAGAAACGGTGGTCAGGAACTTAAGGAGATTTATTCAACTGCTATGACTTTATGTTTATCTTGTATAGGTCTTGGAAGAATCAATTTTGCAATTTTAGGCTGGATTGCTATTTTGTTTGTAGTTTTCATGATTGCTTATGCTTTATTTGGAGGAAGATATGGCAAAAAAAACAAAATTTAAACTCACTCTTGTTAGGGGAAGGGTCCAACTGTTTGCTTTCCTTTTTGGAACTGGTATTTTTTACTTTTTAGCAAATTTAGAACCTATTAAATTAAAACGTTTCCCCATGCCTTGGCTTGTGTGCTGGTCTGACCCCCTTGCCGTTGGAGCTTGTCCTGCAGGAACTATTCAGCACTTCTTTACTATTGGTGCTTTTCCGTTCTTTGCTATAGGATTTCTTGCTCTAATAGGTGCAATATTTGGAAGAATGAGTTGTTCGTGGCTCTGCCCATTTGGTTATGTACAAGACTTAATTTATAAAATGCGGGATGCAACAAAGTGGATAATAGTTACCCTTCTTGCTTTAGTGGTTGTTTATTTATGTTGGACAAGTCCTGTTTTTGCCACCAAACCATTAAGGAAAATGCTTGGAAGTAAAGAGTTTAATAGCTTTTATCTCTGGATTGGTTTATATATAGTTATATTTGGAGCAGTATTTTCTCCATTTTTCATTAAAAAAATTAAAAAATTTACAATTGGTAATACACTTGCAAACTATGGAAGATTTTTCTTCTTTTTAATTCCATTTCTCTTATTTCCTTTATTTGTTGAAGATCCATCTTTAGGCACGAATGGTCCCTGGTTTTGTAAGCTCTGTCCGTCTGGTTCACTTTTTGCTGCTATACCCCAATTTCTTATTAACTCTTTTCCTAAAAGCTGGTTTCCGCCATTTGGTCTTCCACCAAATTCTCCTTTTGTTCCCTATGGAATGTCTTCTTATCAGGATATAAGATCAATGGGGCAGGTAATGTTTGGTTTAAAGATTACAATGTTAATTCTACTTATATGGGTATTTACTCGTTCCAAGAGAGCATTCTGTAAGTTTGCCTGTCCTATTGGTTTTATTTACTCAGGTTTTAACTATTTTTCAGCTACAAGAGTTGTTATTGATAAAGAGATATGCAAAGCTGAAAAATGTAATATCTGCTGGAAAATTTGCCCAATGGATATAAAACTTTATGACAGAGGTTCTACTTCACATTGTATTGGGTGCCTTGAATGTGTTACGAGGTGTCCTCACAAGGCTGCACAACTTGTTCGACCATCATATTTAAACTGGCTATTCCCGAGAAGAAGTTTTACCATAGCTACTAAAAAGAATGTAGAAGCGAAAGCAAACTAAAAAGCTAAAATATAAAAGATTAGTATTTCTCGTAAGAGACTATTTCGGAAAGTTTCTTTCTAATTTTTGGTGGGGGTATTGGATTTTTAGGGTATCCTATAGTGAGTAATGCGACAACAGTTGCATTCTCAGGGATTGAGAGGATTTCCTTTACTTTATTTTCATAGAAGGCACCAATCCAGCAAGTTCCAAGGTTTAACTTTACAGCTTGGAGAGTCATATGTGTTAAAGCTATACCAACATCCAATATACCACTATCTGAATCTTTAAACATTGGAAATGCTCTTCCTATGCGACATCCAACAATGATAACTGGAGCTTCTCTTACAAATTCCTGCTTTTTGCAGGCATAATATAAAGCCTCTCTATTATTTTTATCTCTTACTACTATAAATTTCCATGGCTGGTAATTACATGCTGACGGAGCAAGCCTTGCTGCCTCGAGGATTTCATTTAAATCATTTTCACTTACATCTTTATCCAGATACTCTCTTACACTAAATCTATTTTTAATTTCATCTAATATCATTACTTTAAGCGTCCTCCTTGCTAAAGGATTATTAATTAAATTTTAAAAGGATAATGTTCATATGCAAATTTAGTTTAATTTTATAACTTTCTTGGAAGCTTTTAAATCTATAATTTATCCGATTGATAGCTAATCACTTTAACATCTCATGGCTTTTCTGCCATAATAAAGCTTGAAAATAATATCTTTATTCTTTTCTTATATTTCTCTTATAACTAAATAATTCTATCGCGCCATCTTTACCAAATATAATTTTGGAGTTATTATTTTCGGAGGAATTAAAATTAAAAATT
>JAGPKI010000107.1 GCA_018054005.1 Caldisericia bacterium | reverse complement strand
ATAACGCTAAATTCGTATTTGAGGAATTGGAGTATGTAATAGATGCTGATTTATTTTCAAGATTATATTACAAGGATATTTTGAAATATGTTTTTAATGCTGAAACTCCCGGGAAAATTGAAGTTTTAAAAATCCCCGGCAACAGGCAGGAGTTAATTTTTAAGTTAGCAACAGCCGATAAACCATTTGCCTTAATCAAGATTGGCGATATTTCTGGCTGGTTGAAAGACAAACTTGAAGGATACGAGATAAACGAAAGATTTGAAAACGAAAGCTATTTTCAGCAAATCAATCGCGATGATTCAGACATAAATATCTTAATGGGTTCCCGCTCTTTTTATGAAGGCTGGGATTCTAATAGGCCAAATCTTATTTTATTCGTAAATATCGGAGTTGGAAGCGAATCTAAAAAATTCGTTCTGCAATCGATGGGTAGAGGTGTCCGAATAGAGCCGCAAAAAAACATGCGAAAACGGCTCCAAAACTTGCATAATGCCGGAGTTGTAAAAGATCAATTGTTTGAGAATGTGAAAGATTTTATCTTGCCGATTGAAAGTTTGTTTGTTTTTGGAACTAATGCCGAAAACCTGAAGGAAATAATAGCGACGTTGAAAGCAGAAAAACAAGATAAAAATTTGGGCGACGCATTTATTTTGAATCCCGAAGCACAAAAACACACTCTTTTAATACCTGTTTATAAAACCGCCGAGAGGATTTTTGCTGAAGAAAATGATATACAGAAATATCCTGTTAGTAACGATGATTTTGTTATAACTGCGGGATATTATAATTTTTTAGGGGATAAAGTTGCTGTGGTTAAATATGATCCGGATGTAAAGGTTTTGAAAAAAGCAAAGGAAAGTTTTGAAGAAAAAGAACGATACTACGATTTTAGCCAGGAAAATTCTCTTTTTGATCCAGAGTTAATTCTTAGCCGAATTTTTAATTATTTTGGAATAAAAAGCAAAGCTTTTGAGAAGTTTAAGGAGTTGGAAAACGAAATCGTGCATTTTAAAAAGATTATATTTAGCGACGGTGAAGAAAAATATGAAAAAATTAAGAAGAGAATTGATTATGTGAAACAATACCCGGAAAAGAAAAAGGAGTTAGATAAAAGTTATGGTAAAGTATCTCAAGATGAATATGCAAAACAATTAAAACTATGTGAAGAAGCAGGTAAATATGAAATCAATAATCAAAAAATTAGAATAAAATATTTAGCCAATTATTATTATATTCCAGTGATAGTTTCAGAAGCAGAAAAGATCGATTATATTAATCATATTATTAATGTTAATAGTGAAGTGAAATTTATTGAGCAACTGGAAGAATATCTTGCTAAACCAGATAATGTATTTATGCAATTTGACTGGTGGATGTTTTCAAAACTTGATCAAACGCTGGATGAAGTTTGTATTCCATATTACAATCCAAAGGAAAATAATATCTCAAATTTCAAACCCGATTTTATTTTTTGGATGCAAAAAGGCAAGCACTACTTGATTTTATTTGTTGATCCGAAGGGGACAGAACATACAGATGGATACAGAAAAATCGACGGCTATTCAAAGATATTTGAAATTGAAAAGGTAGGTCAAAAAGTAAGCAAAGATTTTTTATATAACGATTTCACTATAAATGTAAAATTATTGCTCAAGCCATCAAATGGTGGAATTGCTTCTGCCCCACAACCACAACGAAAATATTGGTTTGACAACTTTGATGATTTTGCAAATAAGATAAAAGTCCCTATCCTAATGGAGAAATGAGATGACTCAGAATAAGAAAAAACTGCGGCAGCAACGGAATTTATGGCTGGTTTTCGAACTTTGCGGAAGCCTTCGGCTTCCTTACCTTTTTGCACTCTCTAGACTGTGTGAAAATAAAAATTCCATAAAACTCCCTCTTATTTGATTTATCTCTATTAATATTTTATCTTATATAGACTCGAAGGCTGAAAATCTAATCTTTCTTTACTTATGAAAAGGGGTAATTTATACTACATCGGATCAAGAAGGTTTCACATGGAAAACGAAGAAACAGTAATTCATGATTTTGATTTAAACTTAATTTGTAATTATTTTGGAAGGCTGGAACGGCAGGGACCTGGCAGCCCTGAATCAACTATCAGGGCATTAAGTTTTATTGATAATCTTTCAAATGAATTAAAAATTGCGGATCTGGCTTGTGGAACAGGCGGTCAAACTATGATTCTTGCACAAAATACAAGAGGGACCATTACCGGGCTTGATATTTTCCCCGATTTTATTAAAAAATTTAATATAAATGCTGAAAAGCTTGGTTTGCAGAATAGAGTAAAAGGTATTGTCGGTTCAATGGATAATTTGCCGTTTCAAAATGAGGAATTTGATGTTATATGGTCTGAAGGAGCTATTGCCAATATAGGTTTTCAAAAGGGCTTGAATTACTGGAAAGGATTTTTAAAGAAAGGCGGCTATATTGCTGTAACATATGAGTCATGGTTTACCGATGAACGACCTGCTGAAATTGAAAAGTTCTGGGTCGATGCTGTTCCTGAAATAGATACAATAGGGCATAATATTGCAATAATGCAGAAAGCTGGCTACATCTTTATTGCTGCATTTACATTGCCTGAAGCCTGTTGGACAGACACTTATTTTATTCCACAAAAAACAATACAAAAATCATTTTTAGAAGAAAATGCTGGAAATAAAGCAGCAGAGGCTTTTGTTAAATATATGGAGTATGAAGCTGAGTTGTATTCAAAATACAAACAGTATTATGGATATGTTTTTTATATTGGTAAAAAAGTATAAGATCGGGACGCAATTACAGGTCAAGCATATGTTAGGGTTACAGGAGAAAATAAAGAATTATGAAAAAAGAAAATAATTATTGGTTAATTATAGTATCACCTTTTATTATTATGCTAGTTAATTTCTTTGTTTCACAAATATTGTTTTCTTTTATGGGAAATTGGAGCTGGACGGTTGTTTTGCCAATTTATTATTGTCAAATATCAGTAATTATATTTCTTTTAGGGGAAGAAAAGAATTACAAAGAATGGTTTAAGAAATCAGAAGGTTCTATCATCTGGCGTATTGTTTGTATAATTTTCTTTTCTGTTTTTTCACTTCCAGTATTTTTTACAAATATAAA
Organism: Caldisericia bacterium; assembly: GCA_018054005.1. Lineage (GTDB taxonomy): Bacteria > Caldisericota > Caldisericia > UBA6126 > JAGPKI01 > JAGPKI01. The sequence goes on along the minus strand of JAGPKI010000107.1, from coordinate 1,337 downwards.
CAGGTTAGATAGCCTGATAGTTATAATACTATCAATAATTTATTCCATTATAAATCCATTCTTTGAAGAGGTATTTTGGCGAAGGATTCTTCTGTCAAATGAGAAAATGAATAAAATAATAGCCGTGTTTTTTTCATCATTACTCTTTACAATTAATCACCCGCTTACCTTATTTAAATTAAACAGAATATTTTGTGAGCCAGGTTTTCTAATTATAACATTTTTGTATGGACTGGTATGGAGCATAACATATTTAAAAACAAAGAGTTTGAGATATAACTACTTTACTCATGTAATGGTTAATTTTGCGTCATTATCAATACTTGTGTTCTTGAATAGATATGTCCCTGTTTTTTCAATGTAATATTTATTGAAAGAATTATAAAAAATAAAATTATGGTGGCGTCAATTGTCGCGGTGTTAAAAAGCAGTATGTTACTAACTAGTTTTGTAACCAATTCTGTATTTGAACATACAATTACTATTAATAAGTCTTTGGATGTCACATGGTGGCACTAAAGGTGAACAAGATAAAAAATATTATTATTTCTGTTGTCATTATTTTGTATTTCATGCAGTATTACAAAGTGCCATGTTTTAGTAGATAATTTTGTTGATGACAGCTATAAATATATTGGGTCGAGATGTTGCAGCGAATACCAGAATTTTAATGATTTTTATTAAATATGCTATCAAAACATTATTCAATGGACAAATAATAATAATTTTAAGATCGAATATGCTGATAGGGAATTAAAAGTTATTAGTTTCAAAGATGTTTGTCTTAATTGCCGGGGAATGATTTATTGGGAAGATATAACGATAACTTTTCCGGTAGAGAATGAGATTTATATGCAAATGTATATATAGTGTACAAATTTCAGAATTACAAAGAAAAAGCGAAAATTAAAAGAAGATGAATATTATTATCTTCATCTCTATAATGAACCTTTGATGGTTGATCTGATAAGCAAGCCTTAAATAGAATAACATTTGCATTTTTGCTTACATTGTTATAATTCCATGTTTTACAGACTATAGAATAGGAAAAAACAGAGCATTGTATAAGATTTCTGAAAATGCAGGTTATCAATATCAAGAATATTTTATAATAAAAAGGTGACATTTTAATTTTCTTGACACATCTATAACTCATTCCTAGTGCTAATTCAACCTGTTTCCCTACAATATTTTATCTATTTGTTGGAGAACTGTAATGAGTTATGCTGAAGCCTCTCCTTCCTGAATAGTTTTACTAACTATGAAAAGCAGATGGGGCTTATGAAAGAAGAGGAGCTTGATCCAGATAGAGTGGGATGGATGTTAAATAAAGCTGG
>JAGPKI010000106.1 GCA_018054005.1 Caldisericia bacterium | reverse complement strand
TCAAGTATGAATTTCACAATTTTGTCTTTACGCAGTCTTATTTTTTCCTTATCCCAAATTTCCGATTCTGAAGTCATATTTTGAATTTCTCTTTGCTGTGCAAGATTATTATATGTTCTTCTTTTTTCGATAAATGGTTTATTTCCAACTGAGCAATTGTGTGATTTTGAAATAAGTAAATAATTTCCTAAACAATCAATATATTGGTTTCTAAATTCTTCATCATATTCACAATAACCTGCGGCAACTGGTTCTCCATTTGTCGGTGTCTGTGGTGCAATATGTTCTAATTCGGGACTTTCAATGTTGTCAAAACGCGTCAATGGATATCCTTTTTCCCCTTGATTTATAAGGTGATTTTCATATTTCCAAAGCAAGAATTTTGCTGTGGAAGGGTTTATTCCACCTTGAAGTGATTTTTCAAACTCATTATTATTCCAATATGACCACCACCAAGAGTCATCTGGTACATTTCTCATCCTTTCAACCCTTTCAATAATTGGGTTAATGTCTGGTTGTTCAAATGTAAATTTTTGATACACATCATTAATTCTTGTTATTAATTCTGCTCTTGTTCCAATAAGTCTATGACGCAAAACAAGCTTTTCAAGAGATGAACATAATTTGCTTATTTCACTACTTGATAAACCAAAAGTATATGCTTTGATAATAAAAGGAATTGCAATAGCAAAACCACCAAGAGTTACAAGTGAATGAATTTCAATATTTTCTCTTTCGTCTTTACCAAAGAAAGTTGTTAGATGTTCAAAACTTGCTGCAAGTGAGTTTGTAAAGGACCTAATAAACGGGATAGGATTATTTTCTGAAAGGAGTTTATTTATTTTGTCAATTGCGTTAGATTCACCAAGTGAATTGAAATAAACTCGTAAAGTGTAAACTAAAACATCATCTTCATCAATTTTGTATTCTATAGAGGAAATTGATTTATAAATTTTTTCAAAGCGATTTTTAATTTCATCAATCAAACTATCTTTTTCTTCACCACCATATAGGTGAACATTGAACATAAATTGTGCTTTTATGATTTCCAAATTTGTTGGTTTCTTACCACGATTATTTTGGAAAATAAACATTTGTATTGCTTCTGATTCATTTCTGACAATGTGCGTTGTGCAAGTCGCTTCGCTAACTGTTTTTAACAGTTTCGTAAGAAATAGTTCATCCTTTTCTGCAAATGAATTTGTGAAAAAGTCAAACGCTTTAACAATTCTTCTTGCTGATTCAGTTTCTAATCCGTTTTTATCCTTTTTTATCTGGTCAATTACATAATCTTTAAATAATTGATTATCATAATCTACTGTTGAAAAAATATAATTTGATTTTCTTTTTATCATATTTTCGTAAAGCACTTCTTCGTCTTCAGTCAAAGCTCGGAATTTTTTCAATTTTGAGTAAAGTGCTGACAGTAAAATTACAATTGTTGTTAATCTTTGCTGACCGTCTATAACTCCAAAAAAACTGTCTCCCTTTTCTTCATACAGAAAATGACCGAAATAATAAGGTGTTTTTGCCGAACTACCGATATAATCTAGCAAGTCTTGCAGAAATACGTCAGTGTGTGTTTTTAAATTTCTGCTATTGTCTTGTGATGGCGTTTCCCATGAATACGCTCGTTGATAGGTGGGAACAAAAAACTTATTCCCTGCTAACATTTTATTTACCGTTGTTGATGCTTCCATATAAATTAAAATTTAAAAAAATAATTGGCAGGGCTTGCCCTGCCAATTATTTTTTGTTACATTGCTGGCGAACACTTTCCTTTATTTGCTCCATTTGGATGTTTTGAACAAGTGTGACTTGTCAAACTTGAAATGCTTGAAGCACTATAACCGCAATATTTGCAGGTATATTTGCTTTTTACACTTCCTTCATACAATTCACATTTACCTTTGTTTGGTCCAAGTGGGTGTCGACTGCAAGTATGACTTGTTAAACTCGCAACACTTGATGCTTTGTAACCGCAATTTTTACAATAAAATTCAGCCATTTTGTTTGTTTTTTTAATTTTGCCTACTCTAAACGGTTTTCGGCTTCTCCGTTTTCGGTCTGCTATGTCGTTTTTCAGCATAACCGCCAACTCGTTTACACACGCCATTCCATAGCACCTTATTTCTAAATTTGGATGTATAGACGTCATAAAGTTGCATTCTATTTCTATAAACAAAAGTAGAAATTATTTTATAAATCATCAAATGGCGATTTATTTATGTGGGGATTATATCATTTTTAGACAAAATCTCCGGTTAAACATTAAATGAACTGGACAAATATACAACTTTTTTACCATTCTGCCACTATTCCTCTATACGCATTTTTATATTCCTCTAACGAAATTTCTTCCTCCATATTTTCTCACCTCCTTTCTTAGATTATATTTTGCTTATTTATATCTCTTTATTTCAGGCGTCCCGAAGCCGGTTGCATATAACGGTTCCAGAATATACGGCGTTGCCGAAAACAATGTCCCGAAAGGCAAGCACTGAAGGTGCGTAGCGTATATGCTGCGTTATCTGTATGTATTTTGCAATTTTTATTTACTAAACCCCAAGAATTCATTTACTTTGCTCAATATTAGTTCCTTTCGCTTTTGAACAAAATTTCTAAATGTTTCCTCTGTTAAATTGTCCCTAGCTTTCATAAAAAGGTCTTTAAGTGTTGGGTCATCTGAACCATAAAAATCAGTACTTTCCTCAGGTAGGTCATTACTTTTCAAAATATTGCGTGTTTTGTTTATGTATCGAAAGTTACCAACACTGTTTATCAATTCATCGGGGAATTTTTTATTTTCTAAAATACTTCTTGGGAATATGTGGTCTCGTTCTAAACTCCAACCTTTCTTTTGGTGGATTTCAGAAACACCACCTTGAATAATATTTAGAATTAAGTCTAAATCATAAAGCATATTTTCAGAAAAAACATAAGTCATGCCCGTCCGATTTTCCATATATTTACTAATATCATCTATTGGAAAGCCCATAATTGGATCGGCCTCCATGATTTTCTTATGAATGACATCTAATTTACCATCTGGACCATAGGAGTAAAATCTCATAAAAAATGACATATACAAATACTGTCTGAGTCTTATAGCCTGACCTTCTGGGAGTTGCTGATGTGGTTGTTGATAAATAAAATCTACAATCGGAATTAACGCTAAATCTGATTTTAAGAATCTCTTAGAAAGAATTTTTGCATCGGTCTTTAAAAACTCGATGGTAGAAAGCAATGCGTTCCTAATCTTCTCAAAATTGTCATTAAGTTTCTTGATATATTCCCCATCTTTTAATTTTTTTATATCATATTTTGCTCCTTTATCTAAGATTACAAATGAGGATTTAATAAGAAAATCTGTATTAAAATCATATTCTCCATTACAGTTTAATTCATCTACAACTTCGATAAATTTATTTTCCATTTCAGGTGAAAGTAATATTACTGTTGAGAATAGCAAATCTGATTTGGTTAAAACAATTCCCCCAGAATTAACTCGTACAAAAACTTCGAGAACATCGTTGTATGGCAAATCTTCTTTTACATCTTGAATATGTATCTTCTCTTCAATGCTAAAAACTTGTATAAATTTGCCTATGTTTTCCTTTATTCTGTCTTTTACATCAGGGGAGTCGTCCCTAAACTCACCGTCAACAAATGCTGAAATTTTAGGTATCTTTATTTGAATTATGTCTTTAACTCTTCTCCAGTGTATATCCTTAGCTGCCTCCTCGAGTTTCATAAACTGAAAGTGATACCGTAGGTCGTTTTCTTCCTCAATAGGATTACTATCGATTTTGAAGTAGAGATATTTACCGTTATACATACCAAAAAACGCAAGAAATAATGATTGTAATCTCTGTTGTCCATCTAACACGAGATATGGAAAAGATTCTAATGTCTCTTCCTTAGAAATAAGTCTTTCACCAGTTATATAATCTTGAGCAAACTTTCTTGTTCTAATTGTAAATTCTGAGTTTGGTTTCCAAACAAGGAACGAACCTATTGGGTAATCATTCATCAACGAATCCATTAATTTACATATTCTTTCTTCTTCCCAAACAAATGATCTTTGGATAGAAGGCAATCTATATCGATCATCTTTTATGTCTTTAATAACATCATATATTCTTTGCGTCGGTCTTATACTACTCACAGTTTCCTCCTCTCATTTTTTGGCGTGGCATTGCAGATAAAGTTTTATTTATGCAACAAATATACAACTTTTTTCCCATTCTGCCAAATTTTTAAAAAAAAATTTTTTGAAATTAGGTTATTATATAAAAGATATTTAATTTTGTCTAATTTTAAAATAATTATTTATGAAAACTAAAATCATCAAATCAATAATATTTGCTTTAGCAATAATTATATCTGCAGGTATACTAGGTAATGCATATAAAAGTAGAGTAAAACACATAGGTACTGTAGAGGTTAAAGGTAAGGCAGACAAAGAAATTCATAGTGATATCGCTAGATGGGATTTAATGTTTAGTGTCAATAGTCCTG
>JAGPKI010000105.1:1416-4649 GCA_018054005.1 Caldisericia bacterium | reverse complement strand
GTAAAAAATGCAGGAGAAAAGACAATATTTTATGTGAGTATTGTGGAAGATCCTGTTATAATAACAGAGGCTAATAATAAATATTCACCGGACTTATCTATTTCTGATGAACCGTTTGGGGATTTAGGAGTTGGTGAACTCAAAGAAGGCTTTCTCGCTTTTAGAATCCCAAAAGATGAAAAACCAAAAACTTTTAGAATTGGAAATTACTCGGTTGATATAAAGAATTTAGATTAGCTAAAGAGTTTATACTAAATACAAAAGGTAATGTTTCTCTATTAATAAGCAGAAAATAATTATATGAAGAATCTAATTTAGTTGAATCATAAGTCTTAAGTATTAAATTAATTTTTCCTTTGTAGTCTTCTACCCTTATATTATCACTGAATTCAGTAAATAGTTCTCTACCGCCAAGTTCTTTTAGGGAAACCTTTTTAGATAAGGATAGATAATATGAAAGACCATCGAGAGTTAAAATTAATGGCTCATTTATATTTATTAGGTTAAAAATCATTTCAAAATAATAAGCATCTGTACTATCATCTAAATTGCATAATATAAATATTTCTCTTCCTTTAAGGTGCATCTCAAAAAGCAAATTCAAGTATTGCCCTTTTAAAAAGTCGTTAACAGGGATGTAAATTCGATTAGCATTAGATAAAAACAGATTCTCCTCGCATATATCGGAAATTTTTGCAAATAAGGTAGTATTAAAACCTCTATCAAGTTTGTAGCAATGGATATCCTTTGTTAGTGAATTATATAAAACAGTGAAACAGAAGAATTCTAAAGTTCTCCTTAAAGGCACATAAAATAAACCATTATCTATTAGCAAGTTTTTGCTTCCTGATTCAGAGCTAAATTGCTTTTCTCCTAATTTATAGTTTATCACACTATTTTTTGAATTAAATTTTATTTCCTTTTTGTCTGCGCGTAATGTAACTGAGCTATGAGAGTTATCAATAATTTCTTCACAATTAAGCAGCCCTCTTAATATGGTGGTATTAATAAAAGTTGAACTATCAACTGTTTTTATGGCTGTTGCTGGTTGAGGATAGTTATTTATTAAGAATTTTTTATCTTTAGTCAATATATCAATACTTAATGATGTAAAGGAGCTGGAAGTAAAAGTTGGAAAATCGCTTTTCTCATCACTACATATAATATATGGCAATAAGGCATTATTTGCAGATTTAAAGCTTAAAGTCGAACTAATATAGAATTCGCTACTATCAATTGAAGATACAATGTAACCTGATGAAAAGAACTTAAAAGAATCGTTTTCTGTTATCCAGTAATAATTTGAGCTTTTTACAGGCTTGAATATTCCTCCTGTATTCTTTAACGATATACCTTTTATGCTTCTACCCTCAACGAGATTGCATATATTTAAATAGATATCTGTGTTGGAACAATCTTTTGGTATAAAGTCATAATATCCTATACAATAAGTACCCACTCTAAAGAGAATAAAATTGTAACCTTCTCTTAAAGAAGCATTTATTGCTTCATTCATCTTTTCAGTAGTTGTAGAATTTGCTTGTAGTCCAATTGCTACTTTACAACTACTCTTCACCTTTTTACGAACTCCATTACAGACAGAGGTTATCCAATCATAAACATTATTTCTTTCGTTATGGTAAGCCATAGGAGTTACAAAATCAGAAATCGAGGAAATCATCGAATATGACTGGCCAAAATGAATCGCAGCATAAGGAAGAGAACTACTTCCCCCTTCACTAAATTTTGAATCGAAAGCTCCGGAAGATACAAGAGTAGTGCCAAATTCCTTTCCTTCTTTGTGAACAATATTAGCTATGTAATTAGCATAGCTAAAAATAATATCCTCCCGTAAGCGTGCCCAATTTAAAACATCTTTGTCGCCCTCGTCATACTTATTTAGGATTGTCCGCCAATCTCCTGGCGATACAAAAGTTTTGTATGTAAGATCTATAATCTTATCTACATCAATATTTTTTTCTTTAGCTAACCTTAGTTCTTCTTTTGAAAATCCGTAAAAACCATTAGTGTACCTCATATAATCAAGCTGTATACCCTTAATCTTATACTTTGAAATTGCCTCCTTAATTAGAAGAGAAACATAATTCATATAAGCTTTACTTGTTAAATTAACAAGCTTTTTTTCTGGATGCGGGAGAGGTGTTTTGCTCCCCTTTATCCCAGCCTGATAAGCACAATCTTCAGGGTGAGCCTTTAACCAGGCTGGATCTGTATTAATTACAAAGTAGAGATATACATTTATACCCTCTTTGTTTAAAGCATTTATAATATCTCCCATATAATCTTTATTGTATCTAACAAGCAATGCATTTTTAGATGGAAATGTAGCTGAGCCATCAATATCTTTTGCGAGAATAATAACATAGTCAAAACCTGCTCTTTTTAAAGCTACTGCAAAATTAGAGAGAGCCACAGAATCTTTACCAATAAAGGTATCAACATGCATCCAGGAGCCATTTCCGAAATTTCCCTGAATTGCTTCATTTGCACTAACTAATGATACTGGACTCTCTTTTATGAATAAAAAACTATTTAAAAGAATGCAGAAAATAATACAAATAATCTTTTTAAACATAATTTTAATATATTATGAAGCTATCATTAAAACAACTTTAAACCCTGAAAACTTTGCCAATACCCATTTTATCAAGGATAAGCAAAATTATTATAGTTACAGCTACTCCTGGGATAATATATGAAAGATTATAAATTGCGTAATAAATAGCAGGATTTACATCTTCTGGAGCAAACATTGCAAAGAAAAGTATCCCTGAGAGGAAGTGGAACGCAAATCTACCAATGCCACCAATAATACCTCCAAATATTATTTTTAAAGTTTTATTTAATTTTTCTGGCAAAATGACAGGTAATGCAAGAGCGCCCCAAGCCAGAGGATAATCGATTAGCCACTGTAAGAGATTTATGAAATATGGGTCAGGGATGTATTGCAAGATTCCTGAAATGATAGCAGTAAGTATTGCTGAAGTTTTATCAAGGTAGACATAGGCAAGTAAAATTGGAACCATACTGAGAGATACATTGCCACCCTGAGGAAGCTGATAAATCCGAACATAGCTTAGAGCTACGGATAATGCTGATAGAATTGCAATTCTTGTAATTGCTTTTAAAGACAACTTAGGCTTCATTTAAGCCCTCCCTTTTATAAAATAAACTCATAAGTTTCTAATTTGTAATAAATTTGCCTATTTCTA
>JAGPKI010000105.1:0-1316 GCA_018054005.1 Caldisericia bacterium | reverse complement strand
GGGGGGGTTCTCCTTCATCACTGGAAAGATTGCTTTTCAAGGTGATTACGATGGTGAAGATACCGTTTTCAAATAGAAATGGAAAACGTCCACATTCAATCAATTCTTAGATTCAGCGTAAAAATTTCCTTATTTTCCATTGTATTATTAAATATTTCATTCTCTTTTTCTTGTTCGTGCCTGAATTTGACATTATAATTTTTTATTAGAGAATGTAAAAAAAGTTAAAAAATTATTCTTGACAATGATACTATATGTGATATCATTAGGAGCGATAATTGAAATTAAAGAAATTAATTGAAGAAATACTTGCATTACCAGTTGAAATTGAAATTGGAAAGATTGAAACCATATTAGTGTATTTTGGATGGAGAAAAAATAAAGTGAAGGGGAGTCATTTCTATTATTATAAAGATGGTGAATACCCATTAGTAATTCCAACACTAAAAGGAAGGGAAATTAAAATAGATTATATTAAAAAAGTAATTGAATTTTTAAATTTGGAGGAATGGTATGAAAACCACAAAGACTCTATCGGAGGATAAAACAGTGAAAAAGAAATTAGATTATTATTTAAACCTACCATATTCAATTAAAATAAGACCTGAAGTTGGCGGAGGATATTTTGCAGAAGTTGTTGAACTTCCTGGTTGTATGACGGAGGGTGAAACTTATGAAGAAACCTGGAATTTAATTCATGAAGCTATGGAAGGATGGCTTGAACTTTCAATTGAAAAAGGACATGAAATTCCATTACCTGAAAGTATGAAAGAACACAGCGGTAAATTTATTATTAGAATACCAAAATATTTACATAGGAAACTTGCAAAAGAAGCCGAAAAAGAAGGTATTAGTCTAAATCAATTTATTTCATCGTTACTCTCTGAAAAAATTACACTTTTAGAAGTAAAAAGAGAATTAGAAGAGTTTTTATCTGAATTTAAAAAAAATAAAAATGCTTTTTGGAATGTACCTATTGGCTACCACCATTGACATTAGATTTAATCAAAGTTAATTTGGTTGGTAAAACCAAAAAAGGTGAGGGAGAATTGAATAGGAGAAGCTAACTATACCATTAGTGATAAATATTTTTGATTTTCGAGCATCAGTCAAGAATTACATGTGGAGTAAATGGTATTTCTTTGATGCTAAGTTTTTTGATATTTGGGTTTCATTATACACTCTTTGCTTTTTCGAGGCGGTTTTTGACAAGTTCACAGACTGCCCAGTAGACTTCATTTCGTTCCTCCTGAGTAAGTCCTAAGATATCAAAAATGATATCATCCAGAGCTTTACGGTCAGGGAGAGGATTTGGC
>JAGPKI010000104.1 GCA_018054005.1 Caldisericia bacterium | reverse complement strand
GGCCCCTCTACCATTACCTGCACACCTTTCAATCTTGCTCTTTCAACGAGTTCTCCAAGGACTAAAAGCTCAGATATTTGAGAGGAGTCCGTAGAATCTAAAATAGCTCCGGGGCGTAAACCATCTCCAAGGCTCAATGTAACATCATAATCTCTTGCAATATCGAGTATCTCGTCAAAATGAGCAAAGAATGGATTTTCTTTATTATTTTTTACCATCCATCCAGCTATAATTGAGCCACCCCTACTTACCATCTTCGCAATTCTTTTTGACCTTTTAGTTGTCTCTAATACATTCTTTGTCACTCCAGAGTGAATTGTCATAAAGTCAATGCCATCTTCTGCATGTTCTTTAACTATTTCTATAAATTCTTCTTCAGTAAAATCTATGACACTCTTTTTTGAATCAAATGCCTTTACTGAAGCACTGTATATTGGCACACTACCTACGGGAATTGGAGAATTCTTTAAAATCTCTTTCCTTATCTCTCTTAGATCACCCCAGGTAGAGAGGTCCATTACAGAATCAGCTTGAGTTTCTATGGCAACTTTTAGCTTTTCTAATTCCTCTTTTAAATCTGCATGACCAAAAGATGTGCCAATATTTGCATTAACTTTTACTCTAAAGCCTTTTCCGATAATTGAAGGTAATGTAAGATTCGTGTGCAACCTATTTGCTGGAATTACTGCTGTACCATTTGTTAGTGAACTTATTATTTGTTCCACTGCTACATCTTCACTCCTTGCACATATCTCCATCTGTTGTGTTATTATGCCTTTTATAGCATTTTCCCATTGAGTCATTTTAATTCATCTCCTTTTAAAATTTTCATTATACTTTGCTTAAATGCTAAAGCCTCTATTGCAATATCTTCTTTTGCTGCAATAGCAGAAATTATTGCTACTCCGCAAGCCCCTGCATTTAAGACCTGCTCTAAATTATTTAGGTTTATTCCTCCAATTCCAATAACTGGTAAATCAGTAGATTTGACAATTTTCTTGAGAGTCTCGATCCCCACTGCATTCACATCATCTTTGCTTGTTGTTGGAAATACGCTTGACACAGCAAGGTAATCAGCTCCTTCGCTTTGTGCTTTTATAGCCTCCTCTATGTTAGAGACAGATACTCCAATTATAAAGTTCTTTGGGGTGAGTTTTCTTGCAATTGAGATTGGCAAATCATCTTTACCAAGGTGCACTCCGTTAGCCTCCGTAGCAAGTGCAATATCAACTCTATCATTTACAATAAATAGTATGTTATTTTCAGCAGTTACTTTTCTCATCTCCAAGCCAATTTTATATATATCGATATCTTTCATCTTTTTAGCTCTAAGTTGAATTGCTGTTGCACCACCCTTAATGGCTTCTAAAGCTTGAAATACTAAATCTCTCCCGAGACCAATCTCTTTATCAGGGATAAAATAGAGTTTTAAACTTTCTCCTAATCCCATTTTTCTATTTCTCCCTCTTCTATAAAATCCTCTTCTTTTAGTTCAAACAATCTGTCATATAGATTAGCTTTGTAACTACCTATACCTTTAGAGTTTAATTCTGCTCTCTTACCAGCTATTTTCATAGCCATGAGACCTGTTAAGGAGGCTTCTAAATAATTATCACTCACTGCAAGCAAGGATGAGATTATAGTGCCCACCATACAACCAGAGCCAGTTAGATAGGTAAGCATTTTGCTACCTCCTTTCACCAAAAAGCTACTTTTACCGTTAGATATTAAATCTTCTTCGCCAGTGGCAATTATTATTGACTTGTATTTTTCTGCTAACCCCATTACAACCTGTTTTATAATGCTTCTTTCTTTAAAAATACTGTCAACTCCACTTACTGCACCACTAATTCCTGATAATGCCGCTATTTCTCCACAATTTCCTTTAATTACACAGAACTTACCAGAATTTAATAGATCATGTACGACCCTATTTCTGAATTCTGTAGCTCCGTAGCCAACAGGGTCAAGGAGAACCGGAATATTCATTTCATTTGCTTTCCTTAAAGCCTTTTTCATAGCATAGAGCTCTCCTATTGAGGGAGTACCTATGTTTAAAAGCAAAGCATTAGAAATACTACACATTTCTTCGGATTCTTCAGGGGAGTAAGCCATTACAGGCCTTGCACCAATTGTTAAAGTTGTATGAGCCTGTTCATTTATGGCAACATAATTGGTGATGTGGTAGACAAGTGGTTTTTTCGCTTTCATCTCTCCCCAGATCTTAGCACATTGGTTTAAAATATTAATGTTATCCATAATTTAAATGTTTTCTCCTTTCTTATAGTTAATATCATGAAATAATGGACCATAACCTTTGCCTATTTTTATAGATGTATTTTTAATAGCAAAAGTAATAAAATCCTTAGCAGCTTTTATAGAAGATATAACATCTTTTTTTAACGCTATATTTGCAGCAATTGCAGCAGAAAATGTGCATCCAGCACCATGAAGGTTAGATGTATCAACTCTTGAATCTTCAAAGTAGTAATACTCGTTACCATCATAGAGAACATCGGTTGAACTTGGTCCAGCAAGGTGTCCACCTTTGATTAATACATATTTGGGTCCCATTGAATGGATGAACTTCGCTGCTTTTTTAACATCATCTAAGTTTTCTATTTTTACTTCCGAAATAACTGAAGCCTCAGGAATATTAGGAGTCAGTATAAGGGTAAGAGGAAAAAGTTTTTCTATGAGAGCTATTTCAGCCTCCTTGTTAATTAAACGAATTTCGGTTTTAGAGACCATAACAGGGTCAACAACTAAATTTTTTACATTAAATTTTTTAATACACTCAGCAACAACTTCAATAATGTCTTCACTGTAAAGCATTCCAGTTTTTACTGAGTCAGCTCCAACATCTTCTAATACTGCATTAATCTGGTCTGCTACTATTTGAGGAGGCACTTTGTGAATAGATTTTATTTCATATGTATTTTGTGCAGTAATAGCAGTTATAACCGAAGCTCCATAAACATTAAATACTTGAAATGTCTTTAAATCTGCCTGAATGCCAGCTCCTCCACTTGAATCAGAGCCAGCAATAGTCAGTGCTCTATACAAACAATCCATAAATAAAAAATCCTTTCTATGGGGTTTTTACTTTTTCTGAGGTTTTGAGGTTTGGTTTTTTAAAACTTTTCCCTACGCTGGTATTACCCAGATCAGGTATATTGGGTTAGAGTTTTTATAACTCCTCTCAGCCTAACAGTCAATAAAAGACCTTAAAGCACCCCATTAATATTAATTAATTTTTTCAAAAATCAATTTGCCTATATATTTTAAAACCTTTAAAATTAACTGTCAAAAATAATGTTAATTATCTTTTTTGCTTTGCCTTATTTATTAAATATTTTATAATTCTTTTATGTGATGATTTTTCAGGAAAAGATTAAAAAGCTTAGGAACTATCTTTTTGGTTTTGAAGATATAATTTTTGCAATTTGTTATGGTGACTATCTTAAAGATATTGGCTATAAAAATTCTAAGCTTGGCTTAGCAATCTATTTTAAAGATAAAAAATCCTTTAAAGAATTAATTGAGTTACTTGGATTTATTGCTTCTAAGTTTTATGAAAATATTGAACTAATATATTTAAATGAAAAATTAGAAAGCTATTCACCAGTCTTCCTTATGAATCTACTGAATACTGGAGCGACATTATTTGTCAAAAATCAAAAGCTTTTAGATAAGTGGTCAGTGAATGTTATAAATTATTACTATGATACATCTAAAGTGAGAGAGAAATTTTATTATGTTTAATACTGACCTCGTTTTCGACTATCTATTAACTAGCGAAAATAATATTCATGAGATTGGTCGACATGAAGACCAATTTGCAAAATACTTTCTCTTTTTAAGAGCAATGCAAGCAGCAATTGATACTTCATTCATTCTTATAATCAATTTAGACTTAAAGAAGCCTAAAAATTATCTTGAAACATTTACAATACTTAATGATGGAAATATTATTTCCAAAGAAACATCCGAAAAAATGAGAGCTTTTGCAGCTCTACGTAGTAAATTAATTTTTGATACAGAAGTTAACTTTGATAATGAATTAAATACCATTTTTTCAGAGTTTGGTAGTGTATTTGTTAATTTTAGTAGTGAAATAAAAGAATTTATTAAAAATTTTAATTTAAGTAAATAACAGGAGGAATTATGGTAACCGAAGACAAAATTGGAAAAGTTGAATTATTAATGGGGAATCACGCAGTAGTTAGAGGTGCAATCGAAGCAGGCGTGAGAGTTGCAGCAACCTATCCAGGTACTCCTGCTTCTGAGATTGGAGATCTCTTTTCTGAAATCGCTAAAGATGCTGGAATTTATTTTGAGTATTCAACCAATGAAAAGGTTGCATTTGAAACAGCTCTTGCTGCATCATGGACAGGGCTTAGGTCTATCGTTTCAATGAAACATGTGGGCTTAAATGTTGCATCTGATGCGTTGCTCTCCGTCACCTATGGAGGAGTCGAAGGTGGCATGGTTATTGCTGTAGGAGATGATCCTTCATGCTATTCATCTCAGAATGAACAGGATAGCAGGTATTATGCAAGATTTGCTTCCATTCCTTGCTTTGAACCAGCTTCACCACAAGAAACAAAGGATATGACAAAATATGCTTTTTCCGTTTCAGAGAAGTTTAAACTTCCCGCACTTCTTAGACAAACCACAAGAATTGCTCATTGCTCAGGTGGAGTAGA
>JAGPKI010000103.1 GCA_018054005.1 Caldisericia bacterium | reverse complement strand
TAGCAATGAGGCAAAATTAGAATTCAAGAGAATAGTCCATTAAACTATTTTTCGGTAATTTCGGTGGCTTTAATTTGAATCGAGATTTTACAGTTAGAAAGTATAAAGAATTGCTGGATGCCTTTAAGGAAGCGGGATATGAGTTTCAGACAGTAGAAGATTATGTTAGAAAACCCAATAGCAGGGTTGTAATATTAAGACATGATGTTGATTCCTGGCCCCAAAATGCATTACAAATGGCTGAATTAGAAAATGAATTAGGCATTAAATCAACTTATTATTTCAGGAAATCCTGGTTAAGTTTTCAAGAGAACATAATTAAGAAAATTATAGGATATGGGCACGAAATTGGTTATCACTATGAAGACCTTTCTGCTGCTAAAGGTAATTATGCAGAAGCAATAATAAGATTTAGGGATAATTTATCCTTTTTTAGAAAGTACTATCCGGTAACAACAATTGCAATGCATGGTCGCCCTTTATCTAAGTGGGATAGCAAGGACATTTGGAATCAATACGATTATCGTAGTTATGGTTTGATAGCAGAGCCGTATTTAGATTTCAATTTTAACAAAATTTTGTATTTAACAGATACCGGTAATAGATGGGATGGTGATAAGTATAGTATTCGGGATTATGTGAAATCCTCATATTCTTATGAAATTCATACTACAGAGGAATTAATTAAGCATATACAGGGAGATCTGTTACCGAATAAGATTATGTTAAATGTGCATCCAGCAAGATGGAATGATGATTATTTTAAATGGTGGATTAGATACTATATTCTAACTTTACCAAAGTATAAGGTAAAGAAATGGGTAAAACAATTAAGAGTACAATGATTCAATATAAAAAAATACCTTACTATGAAACAAGTAAAAACTTGAAGCAACAGATATCCAGGTCAAGTAATAGTAGAGGACTTAGTAAAGTAGAATTCTTTATTAGAAAAACTCGTAACTATCTATTTCAGACCCTTGCTTATAATTGTCCCTTAAATTCTCTAAGGGTTTGGCTGCATAAAAAAAGAGGTGTACATATTGGTAAAAATGTAATGATTGGTATGCATTGTGTATTGGACAATGCCTATCCTGAGTATATATTTATAGAAGATGATGCAGCTTTAGCTGGTCATATATATATTCTTGCTCATAGTAATCCCTATAAACATTTCTCCAATGTTCTTGATTCCTATGTAGCTCCGGTTAGAATACGCAAAGGAGTTTGGATTGGGGTTTCTGTTACTATACTTAGTGGAGCTGATATTGGAGAATATAGTATTGTAACAGCCGGATCGGTAGTAACTGGAAAAATGCCTGACAAGTGTTTTTTAAGAGGTAATCCAGCCAGAGAGATTGCTAAATTCAAATTATGAATAAGAATAAGCTGGTCTTTTTTACTAATGATGTTGAACTCACTTCCATAGTCAATAATAAACAGAGCATTAAAACAGGCAAATTAGTAAGCACATTCGGAATACCAAAATTATTAGAAATCTATAGCGGACACCATTTTTTTTGTACTTTTTTTGTTACTACAGATTATGCAAAGATATTTCCTGAATCAGTTAGAGAGATTGTAAAATATGGTCATGAAATTGGCAGTCATGGTGTAACACATTCTAATAATGATGCCTTTGATTTACTTAATTTAAAAAATCAAATACAGAAATTAGATTATTCCAAAAAAACATTAGAAGATATAAGTGGAGAAGATGTAATATCATTTAGAGCTCCAGCATTAAGGGTAAATAAATACACTCCACGAGCATTAATGGAAACAGGATTTAAGATAGATAGCTCTGTTGCATCCCAAAGATTTGATTTTTTCTTTTCTTTCGGTTCTAAAGAGAAAATAAAATGGTTAATGTCACCTCGTAAACCATATAGATGCAGTAGTAATTCTTTGGCAAAGCCGGGACAAAGTGCAATTATGGAGTTTCCTTTAATTTCATATCTATATCCATATATAGGAACAACTCTTCGTATAGCACCCAAAATCACTAAAATGTTTAGAACACTATTAACATTAGAGGCAGAGTTATTTGATCACTATCCTGTCTTTTTAATACATCCTAATGAATTAATACTGGAGATAAAAGAGAAAAATGAATTAAACAGGCGATCAGATAATTACTTAGATTATTTGTTAAAAGAAAAAATCAGAACATATCTAAAGAGCAAAAATTTAGGTGATATTGCAGTACAATTATTGCAAGAAGAATTAAAGTGTTTTACGAAAAGAGGATTCAAAGGAATTTGTCTTAGTGAATATTATAACTCTATAATTAAGGAGCAGATTTAGATGCAGGATTTTATCAGTAATTTGGAAATAACTTTGGAGAAAAAAAAGGGGACTATAACAGACAAAGATATATTTCGGAATTATCCGGAGTGGGATTCTTTAATGGTCTTTGCGGTCTTAAGTATGATCTCCGATGAATATGATGTAACCATAGGTCGGGCAGAATTTGATGAATTAGTAACTGTAGAGGACTTATATAATATAGTGATGACCAGGAAATGAGTTATTTAAAACAACTTCAAAATGGTTTAAATACTCTATTGCAAGATAACGATGTATATCTTTTGGGTGAAGATATAGTTGAGCCATACGGTGGTTCATTTAAGGTTTCCAAGGGTTTATCACTTGAATTCCCAAAACAAATTATTTCTACTCCGATGTCTGAACAGGGTTTTACAGGAATGGGTATTGGAATGGCTCTTGCCGGATTAAAAGTAATTGTAGAAATTATGTTTGGGGATTTTATAACTCTTTGTGCTGATCAAATGATCAACCATGCTTCCAAATTTGTAGGGCTCTATGATAAAAAATTGCACTTTGTCTTACGCACTCCTATGGGTGGATACAGAGGTTATGGAGGAACTCATTCTCAATCTCTGGAAAAGCTTTTTATGGGTTATCCAGATATTTGGGTTATAAGTCCTTCTGTTTTACATAATCCGGGAGATCTACTTATAAAATCATTAAATTTTGGAAAACCGATTTTATTTGTGGAGAATAAGCTTGATTATACTAAAAATATGCTGGTAGAGACAAAGGCGTCTGAGGATCATTATATAGAATTGTCCAACTCTGAATTTCCTTTAATCAAAACAACTATGAAGGATGAATTTGAAGCCAATTATGTAATAGTAACTTATGGAGGATTAGTATCAGAAGTAATTTCTTTACAAGAAGAGCTTTATCTGGAAGATGAAATCTCAGTGCATATTGTTTCTCCCTCTCAGTTATTTCCTGTTGATAATAATCTCATAGACCTAATATCTGAGTATAAACATATTATCCTACTTGAAGAATCATACACAGGGGCTTCCTGGTCAAGTGAAATAGCTGCAACTTTAGCTGAGAGAAAGGGACATAGTTCTATTTATAGATTCTCCTCACAATTAAAAACCATAGCTGCTGCCGAAAATATGGAAAATTCTATCCTTCCCAATGTAAATAATATAGCCAATTTGATTCAGAGGATGGAAAATGAATAACCAAGAAATGTATTTCAAAATGCTCTTAATCAGGAAAACCGAAGAAAAGATTGAAGAATTGTTCAGCAAGGGTTTGTTGAGAGGAACTACACATGGGGCTAAAGGTCAAGAAGCAGTTGCAGTAGGTTTATTAAGCCATATTGATTTTAATTTTGACTATATAACAGGTAGCCATAGAAGCCATGGTCATTATTTAGCTATCAATCCTGATCCTTACCCTCTTTTTGCAGAATTAATGGGGAAGGAGACAGGTTTAGTAAAAGGCAAAGGTGGCTCTCAACATATAATGTATAAAAACTTCATTACTAATGGTATAACAGGTGGTATGGTTCCTATAGCAACGGGATTGGCTTTTTCACAAAAAGTAAAAACAAAAGATGGAATCTGTATTTCTATTTTTGGTGATGGGGCTATGAATGAAGGTTATGTAATGGAAGCACTAAATCTGGCATCAGTTTTGGAGCTACCTATTATCTTTGCTTTGGAAAATAACAGTTATGCTATGAGTACCCCTTTTTCTTATTCCTGTAGAGGGAAAATAGAAGATAGAATTCATGGGTTTGGATTGGACTACTACCAAATTGAAGCAATAGATGTTGAAACTGTTTCTGATAAATGTAAAGATTTAATCAGTATAGTTAGAACTACAAGAAAACCGATATTTATTGAATTTAAAACCCATAGATTTTCAGGACATTCTAAAAGCGATAAGAGAGAATATGTAGATCCTTGCTTAGATGAATACTGGCATAAAAATGACCCATTATTAAGAATAGAGAATAAATTAGACCCCAAAATAGTAATAGAAACTAACCAGAAGGTAGAAAATATGATTAAAGAATCAGTAGAAAGAGCAATAGAAGATGCATATCCAATGGTTGAGGGTATAGAATATGAAAATCTATGAATGCAAAATCCCTCAAATAGATGTAAATGATAAAAGAATAGTCGTTAATGATTTCAGATTTATGGATGGCAACTATGTTAACCAAAAAGAAACGATATTATCTTTGGAGACGGCAAAAGCAATTAGTGAATTTTATACAGAGACCAGTGGTTATATAGCTTATGCTGTTGAAGAAGGTGATGAATTAACCATTGGAGATATAGTAGCGGTGATTTTTGATAATGAATCGGAAGCTAAGGAATATGCCGAATGTTTAAAAAATGCAAGAGAAGCTCAAAGGAAAAAATATAAGGCAACAGCTAAAGCAGAAAAACTGGCTAAGGAATTGGGAATTGATTTGGAACAGATAGAAAAAG
>JAGPKI010000102.1 GCA_018054005.1 Caldisericia bacterium | reverse complement strand
AGGCTCAAAAGACAGCACTATCTTTTGATTATGATCGAACTGTTGAGCAATATATTAATTATTTTGATGATTTCCATAAGAGGATAATAAAAACTAAGAGATATACAAAAGAGGAATGGGAGATAATTAATGGTAGAGATTATAAGAGTGTTATAGAATCACTTTCTAAACCTAAAGGGCTTAAAGTAGTAAAGCTTCTTAGCAATCTTGTACCTAACTTTATTAAGAATCTGATAAAAAAACTAATTACATGGGCATATAAAACATATGACCACTCTTAGTTATTAATTAACTACACTGAGACATTCTTATTTTTTAGAATTTTTTCTTCTTTTATTGATATTTTTGATAAGAGCTTTTGAGACTAGAGAAAAACATTTGGTTTTGATAGTACAAAGATATGTTGAAGGTTCTTTTTGATAACTATAGTATTCTGATATAAATTTAAAGAAAAAAGCAAAGATAAAGTTCCACAATCTGATTTTAAGAGTTCATTATTTTTTGATATTCATTCTCATAGGAATAGGTGGGAAGATTTCTTGATTCATAGACTTTTTCTATATTTTCATGCCTTATTACTTTTTCTAAGTAATCTATGCTTCTTTTCCAAGACCATTCTTTTACTGTCTTTTTCCCATTTTCGACAAGTTCCTCTCTTAAATCAGGTTTATCTATTAATCTCTGTATTGCTTTTTCAGCTCCTTTTATGTCGCCCATCTCTACAACCAAAGCATTCTTCTGATCTATTATATATTCGTTATACCCTGTAACTTTTGATATAATGGGAATACATTCACAGGCCATTGCTTCTAATGGTGGTCCAAAAAATCCTTCAATACGGCTCATCTTTAAAAGGACATCACAGGAAGAATAAATTTCTGCCATTTTCAATAGGTACTTTCTCAAAAAATCTGTCATATCTCCAATAACTAGGGGGCTTCCCAGCACTGCTAACAATCCATAACTCAACATCAAGATTTCTTACTGCAGCATAAGCATCATGCACACCTTTAAACCATATATCTATAGGACCTTCAACAAGAACACGAAGTTTACCAGTTTTTTTTCTCAGGAGGTTTTGTTTTGTGAAAAATCTTTGTATCTAATCCATTGGGGACATAATAAGCATCTTTTCCGAACTCCTCTTTCAGCCATTTCTGAATCCAGATAGCTTCTGTAAAGAACTCATAATTTGTTTTGTATGTTTCTTCTACCCTCTTTATTGCTTCTTCTTCATCTCTTTGAAAAAATCTGCGTTCATCTGATTGGATGAAATAAAGTTTTCTTTTGGATGGAATTTCCTCTAGAAATTTTACTGTGTCATAAGAAGTTGCTATTAACAGGTCAATATTCCTAAAATAATATTTTTCTTTAGTGTTAATAGGAACCACCTGTGCAAAGCAATCTATCCATGTAATCTTATCTGTGTTATCTGCTGAAACTAATAGTACATCATACCCCTTTTTTATTAATCTATTAGCATGTTGAATTACGACTGCTAAACCCTCATCTATTCCAGTAGTAGGGATTATATATGCAATTTTAGGTTTTAGTTCGGATTCTTTTTTATATTCATTCTCTAACCGTTCTTTCCATTTAGCATCTTCCTTCTTAAAGAGTAATTCAGCATTACCTTTGTGCAATCTTAGAGTTGTTAATATCTTGGGAATTGCTTTGAATTGGTAGCCATTATATAAGAATCTAAGCCATAATTCATGGTCTTCTCGATACTTCATAGAAGTCTTTAAACCTCCCAGCTTTTTTAGGACGTCAGTTTTTATCATTACAGTGCTTTGACATGGAATACAAACATCTTTCATCATTGTTAAATCGCAGTCAAGACTTAAAACATTTTGTCCATCTTTAAGATCAGTGTCCTTTCTTGTTCCATCGAGTTTTGCTTTCCATCCTCCATAGACTCCATCAACATTATATTTCTTTAAATATCTTACTGAAATTTTAATTCTATCTCTTTCAGCAATATCGTCTGAATCTTGGAATGCAAAATACTTTCCTGTAGCCTCTCTTATAGCTTTATTTCTTCCTCTTACAGCATTTCCCGAGTTGTTGTAATAATGGAAAATTTTGACTCTTGGATCTGTTCTATAACTTTCTACTATTTTCATAGTTTCTTCAGGAGATCCATCTGTAACAAGGATTAATTCTATATTTTTGTAGCTCTGATTAAGTATCGATTCTATTGATTCTTCTAATAGTTTTGTTCTGTCCCATACTGGTATTACAATAGAGACCTTTTCTTCCTGCCCTAGCAATTTGTAGAAACCCAAGGAGAGTTTTTCATTGACTTTATTCATATAGCTTTTAAATCCTTTTTTATGAGTTTCTTTTAATCTTATTGGTTCCAAATTAAAAATAGCCTTAACTTTACCCAATCTTACCTTTTTAAAGCTTCGTGATTCTTCGATTTTCTTCCTTAGTGAGTCAATTTTATTTTGTAGTTCAAGGAGTTCTTTATTAATCTTTTTGGACATATTGTTAAAATTTTTTCAGTTTTTTATTTTTTAAATCGATTCTATTTTGTGGCTCGAGTAGCTCTTCCTTTTGTTATTCCATTCCTGTGATACCATCAACATTTTTTCTTAGTGTAATAGCTTATGTATTACTTAAGTTCAACTTCTTGAGAATGTGATACTGATTTTTCTTATAAATATCAATTATACCTGGGTTAGACATTCTCCAATTAATATATTTTTGATCAAGCATTAAATCCCATGGTGTAAAGTATGCAAATATCATAAAGTTCAAATATAAAGGATCTGCAATTAGTTCTTTTTCTATATTTTTTTTGTTAATGGAATTATAACTCATAAATGAATAGGGCATATTATCACTAAGTAAATATACTGTTTTCCCAAACATCATAGCATCAAAAGCAATGTTGGATACTGAAGTTAAAACTCTTTTACACTGTGCAACCCAATATGTTGCTTTGTTTGACTTATCAACAGACCATAAGGGATTGCCTAAATTTCTCTCTAGTCCAGGATGACATCGGATTGATACATCTTCAGGTTTAAACAATTTATCAACTTTTTTAAAAGTTTTGTTTATTTTCTCATTTGAGTATATTTCAAAAAAGAAATCATTTTCAAAAGGTGGAGCTATTCCTAATTCATACTGTGGTAAGTCTCTAATATTGTTTATTATTTCCATATCGTCAGGAAATAAAAGGATTGAAAGGAGTTCTTCTCTCGAATATATTTTTAGGCCTTTTCTTTCTGAAGAAGTAAGAAATTCTTTATACAGGTTTTCACAATATTTACTGTTGAATTTATTTTCAAATTGGAAAAAAGACAATGTTATTCTGTAGTTTTCTCTATTTTCAAGATTTCTTATTGGTGAGATTTCTTGTTGTATTATCTTTATATTCCTATCATGAGATATCTTTTCTAAACTAGGGTTCCAATACCATGTAAATATAGCATTAACTTTCTTACCAAAATCCTTCTCAATGCTATCTAACTTACTATTTATTACAGATATATACCTTTTATTTATATGAGACATAAAATAGACTTGATCTTTAAAACTCGCTTTCTTTCCTTTGTTAATATATAAAGTTTCTTCGTTTTTGATGGAATACTTTGAAAAAAGATTTTTTCTTTCATTAAGGATTTTCTTTTTATTTTCATCATTTAGCGGTGTTCTGTAATCCTTTTCTAATGGAGAAATTTCTTGTTTAAAATAATCTTCCTGTGCAATTATTGCCATG
This sequence comes from Caldisericia bacterium, assembly GCA_018054005.1. GTDB lineage: Bacteria > Caldisericota > Caldisericia > UBA6126 > JAGPKI01 > JAGPKI01. The sequence continues at coordinate 1,090 of JAGPKI010000102.1, read as the reverse complement.
TCATTGTTTACACAGTAATTTGTGTATGTTCCAAAAACCCAGCTTAAGTCAGGTTTTTCTTTGAAGTAATCAAAAAGATCAAACACGAGTGGAATCATTAAGTATTTTTTATTACTCATAGTACAGATTATATCAGATATATTGTATTAAATTGCAAAACATTTTTTATTATTGTAGCCTATATTGTTATATCTAAATTAATTTGATTTTAAACAATATTATGCATCTCCTCGTAACTGGTGGTTGTGGCTTTATAGCTTCTAACTTTATTAAATACTGGTTAAACAAATACCCTAAAGATAAAATAATAAACTTAGATAAATTAACATATGCAGGAAACCTAAATAACCTTAAAGATATAGAAAATAATCCTAACTATAAATTCATACATGGAGATATCTGTGATAAAGAATTAGTAATGGATATTACTAAAGATATAGATCTAATAGTACATTTCGCTGCAGAATCACATGTAGATAACAGTATAGAAGGACCAGAAGAATTTATAAAAACAAATGTAGAAGGAACACTAATACTACTAGAAGCTGCTGTTAAAAATGGAGGAATAAGATTCCATCATGTATCTACAGATGAAGTATTTGGAGAACTACCATTAGATGATCCTAATGCTAAATTTAATGAGAACACTCCATATGCCCCTAGAAGTGTATACTCTGCATCTAAAGCAGCTTCAGATTACCTTGTAAGAGCATATTACAATACTCATAAACTACCAATAACAATATCTAACTGCTCTAATAACTATGGACCTTATCAATTCCCTGAGAAATTAATACCACTTGCAATAACAAGAGCAATAATGAATGAAGAAATACCAGTATATGGAGAAGGTACACAAGTAAGAGACTGGATATATGTAGATGATCACTGTAAGGCTATTGAGCTTTGTATTACTAAAGGTAAGATAGGAGAGACATATCTCTTTGGTGGTAATGGTGAAAGACAGAATATATGGATTATTAAAAAAATATTAGAATATCTTAATAAACCTGAATCACTAATAGTACATGTAGGAGATAGAAAAGGACATGATTTAAGATATGCTATAGATTTTAGTAAAGCTCAGAAA
>JAGPKI010000012.1 GCA_018054005.1 Caldisericia bacterium | reverse complement strand
TGTTAAATGTGAGGTTGTATGGTTGCTAAAAATCTAAATACGGCAGTGGATAAAAGGCGAAATATCAAAGCGAACAACTATCCACCTGTTAATAGATTTAACGATTATGTACTTTTAGTGTATTTTATAGATTGTCTTGTTTGCTTTAACCCTGAAGAGGTAATACATGAAAAAGAAAAAAGGAGTAAATTAATTGAGCACCTTCTTCCACAACCAATGTAAAAACTTCATCTCTAATAGAGAAGTAAGAAAGCTTATTAAACTTGAATCAGGAAGAATCTCAATCAATTCCGAAAAGATTAAAGAGCTTGAAGAATATGATGGGAAATGGGTAATTTTAACAAATACTGAGCTAAAAACAGAAGAGGATGCAGAAAAATACAAGGAGCTGTCGAAAATAGAAGATAGCTTTGAAGCAATGAAAACATTCTTCAAGATAAGACCAGTATATCATTATAAGGAAAGAAGAATAAAAGCTCATATTGCTCTTGTATTTCTTGCTCTGTATAGTGAAAGAGTATTAGAAAACCTCTTAGGTAGTGATTGGAGCAGAAGAAGAATAAGCAATGCAGCGAGTTCTTTAAAACTAATTAAACTGAAGACAAATTCAGAACAATATCTTATAAGAACAGAATTAAAAGAAGAAACAAAACTACTTATAAAGAAGTTTAAAATGCAATATCCAAAGAGATTAATAGTAATCTAATTTTACTTTTATCCAAAAATTTGTAGTGGATACCTCACAACATAAAAATACTATCAGTTATTGATTAATACTTAATTTACATTTATTATAGTTGGCAAAGATGAGTTTATCTAAAAAGTTTTTCCAATCGCTGAATTTCGGTAAGTCAGGAAAAAAAGTAAAGAGCGCAAGGTGGTTTTTATCTCGTCGGACCAGCTTGTTGCTATTCGAATAAATTCTTTCCTCTTATCTTCGGCGAATTTGCTTATTCCAGTTAATATCACATCATAACAATCTTGATTTTTAGATACAAAATCTGCAATATACCTAAAAAATTGAGAGCGATTTTCCTTTCTATATTTTCGATTACTAAAACCGCCCACAGCATTTCTGGTAAGCGTTCGTCAACCCAGGACGAAGGTGTCAAATTTATTTGTAATAGTGGGGGCTTTAATTCTTTTTTAAATTGTTTATGATAAGAAAGTTTGCTTTCATTTCTTCTTACCTCTTTTTTATCGTTGCTCATAGTGTCCTAACTTTTGAATGGTAACGTAATTATCGCCTCATTTATTTTGAAACAAAGTCATTTATTCCTATAAAAATTGTTTTATTCTTCGTTTTGCTAAATCACGATATTTTTTATTTAAAAATTTTTCTGAAAGTTGTTTCCAGTTTTTGATCCACATTTCTCGGTAATTTACAATGCGGAATTTTTAAATGGTCAAGCGCAACCGAAAATCTTTGAAATCCGCCATTACTTCTTAATTCAACCCATTCAATACCTAAGCTATCAAGTTGTCTCTTATTTGTTTCTGAAAGTTTATCCGCTACAAATACCTTGCTATCTCTTGCTATAACAGCATCGGCACTTTCTGGATTACCTCTTCCCATTAATTTAACTTCGCACTTGTATTGGTTTTTACCTTCAACTAAGTAAAAGTCAACCTCTCTCTCAAAGCCTGCATCTCCTATGATTTTACCTTTAATTTTTACAGCATAATTGCTCTCGGGCACATCGTACAATTTGCACAATGTTTGCATAAGTGGTTTTTCTACCCTTTTACCAGAAGTACTCCATAAGCCACCTCTTAACTCTGCCCGTTTTACTGCAAGCGTATTTATTACTATCAAACTCTCACTTACATTTAAATCAACACTTACCCCCTTAAATTTAATGGTTAATGTGAGATCAAGATCATGTTCTGTTTCTACAAGATTCTTAATTGTTTCATACAAAGAGTCATAATGTTCATTAGACGCATTTATAACTATTTCCTTAGTTGAGGAATTAAACATATTATGAATGGTTTTTTTGTTTAATCCAGCATTAATTGCGATATCTCTTGCTGGTAATTCTGGATTAAGAAATTCTTTTTTATACCAGTCAACGGTTATATTTTGGCTATTTAATTTTGCATCAACGATTTTTTTAAAGAAATCTATCGCAAACTGCAAAAATTCGGCATTAATTAAAGTAACTACCTCTATTCTGTAGTCTTCTCCTTTTAATAATTTCCTAATTATATTTTTTGCAACCTGTTCTGTTATTGTCATATATCTCTCTTTGTTAAAGTAATAAATTCTTGAAAGCTAACAAATTTTGGTTGGCCTGCTTGATTAAATAAATTGCCTCCTATAAATAATTCCTCTTTAATTCTATTTATGTATTTAGCTTCTTTTTCTGTTAAGAAAAAATTTCTATTTAGATTTAACGCTGCTCTACCTAATGTTCCGCTGCCCGCAAATGGATCGAAGATCAAATCCCCCACAAAAGAATAAAATTTAATAACTCTGTTGCAAAGTTCGAGTGGAAAAACAGCAGTATGAATTTTATCAAATGTTGGATCTATACGCCAAACATTTGTAGTTTCGTATTCTTCAAGTACTTTACTATTTTTAACCTTATCCCAGCTGTATTGGCTTATATTCCAATCAATCAATTTATCAGTTTTCTTGCGATAAACCATTAACATTTCAGTAACAGCATTTGGTTTATATGCCAATGGCTTTCTGTGTTGTAAAAATCCCGCATTCCTATTTTTTACACTTGCTTCTGGTTTAACCCATACAATATCATCAATAAATTCCCACCCCATTTTTATTAACAATGGATGTATGTCATATGGTATAGGATACCTTTTACTAGCGTGTTGTCGGCTAATTCTTGGAATAATAATTGGCGATGTATTGAGGACGAAAAACCTACCTTCTTTAGTAACGCGATGAACTTCTTTAAAAACTTGTTCTAAAAAATTTAAATACTCATCATAGCTTTGATAAATCGAATAATCCCTTGCATTGTAATAAGGTGGAGATGTAAAAGTTAAATGAATGGATTCATCCGGTACATATTTTATTATTTCTTGTACATCTCCATGAACCACAGTATTTTTTAAAAACTCGGGGGATTCGTCATGTGTTTGTTGACTCTTTGATTGGTATTGAACTCCGTTGATTTCTTTATTAATAACCTCTCTGATTAACTCGTTAGGGTGATTTAGCAATTTTTTTAATTCATTCTTTACGTTTGAGTTGTAAGAAAATATAAGCAACCCTCTTATCGCTTGCATTACAACCTTTGGATCTTTATCTTTCAAAAAATTAATTAAGACAGGAATGACTTTCTCGTTTCTGAGTCTCCCTATGGCAGAAACCGCTTCTCTCCTTACAATTGTACTTTCATCAGTGCTTGCGAATTTAATAAAAGTATGTAAAAGGTTAATATCTTCTATTTTTGCTAAATTTTTTATTGATAAAGCTCTAATATTTTCATTTGAGTGATTTAGTAAATTTTGTAATGTCTCTTTACTATAACCATTTTCTAATCTACCAAGTTTTTCTAAAACAAAAATAATGACTCCGTCATTTTGGTTTTGTAAAAAAGACGAGAAAGCTTTTGGGTCGTTTTTAAGCTTGGCGATTAACTCTTCATTTATTTGTTTGCTCAAAATAGCTCTGTTCATATTATTTTATTAACACCTCGATATATACTCCCAACAACTGGGCAATTTTAGCATTTACCAAAACAGAAGGTTTTTGTTAACTCCGCTCTCGATTTTGATTAGAGTAGTGTATTTGACGCCAGATTTTTTAGCAAAATCTTCCTGTGATAAACATTACCTTGAGCGGTATTTCTTTTTATTTTCTACAATATTGTTTTCACTTGCCATATTTTCAATAATTTGATAGTAAGTTATTGTAACATTAATAACGCCCACTTTCAATATAACTGTCTGTATTAGATTTTTCAACATTCATGACAACCGGAGAAAGTAAGGATACAATAACAATAATGATAGTTAGAAAGCCTCCCGATGAAGCCAAAAGTGCTATAGCACCCCCCTTACCATTACCAAAGATATTTGATAAAGTTGTAAATTTTGAAAACAAAGGAGTTAAATATTTATCGACCAACGGACCACTGATAGCCATTGGTATAGTTCCAACAAATTGAGCGATAAATCTTCTTGCTGAGAATACTCTACCCTGTAAATGATGAGGCACTTTTGATTGCCATATAGATTGACTGGAAGCATTTGTAACTATTGTTGCTATCGATATAATTAATATCGAAATTACATAAAAAGGTAGAGCTTTAGAAAGACCTAATAATATCTGGCCAATTCCTGAAAACATCATACCTATCAATAAGCTAACTATCTTTTTTCTCGTACCGCCCCAGAAAGTCATTAATAGTCCACCGATGATTCCACCTATTCCAAAACTTGATTGTATAATACCTAAGAAAACTGAATTATTATTAGTTTTAGCAAGGATCATTGGTGCAAGAAGAGCATTAGAAAAACCACTAAAGAAATTTATCATTAAAAAAATTGACAATAAAGCAAATAAAGCTTTTCTTTGAAAGATATAAGAAAAACCAAATAATGAATCTTTAATAATGTTTTGTTTCTTTGATTCAATCGTGTTCTCATTGAAAACAATATCTGGAATACAAACTATAATTACTATAAAAATAGCTATAATAAAAGTTGCTATGTCAATTAAGAAAATACCATTTAAGCCAATGATTGAAAGCAAGAAACCTGCCAATATAGGGGAAATTAAAGCTGGTGCAGTTTCACATATCGAGTAAAAACCGTTTGCTCTTCCTAAATCTTTTTTATCAACCATTAAGCTCATAGTAACAGAATATGCTGGCCATTGTAGTGAATTGAATAAACCAGATAAAAATGCTCCAGCATATAGGAAAGGTAATGATAATTTAGATGAAATAAAAAGGATCATTGTAATTACTGTTATTATTCCTGATGAAATATCAGGTATAATTAAAACCCATTTTTTAGGCAATCTATCAACAAAAGCACCTGCTATTGGTGAGAATATTAAATTTGGAATCATAAAAAATACTGCAATATAACTATATGGTGTTGCTTTGCCAGTTATTTTCCAAATCCAAATTGCTAATCCAAATTGAGTCATAGAGGAACCTATCATTGAAATAAGCTGTCCAATTGTTAGAAAGATAAATCCATTTAGTCCTTTACGGAATGTCAATCAAACCTCCAAAAAGCAACTGCTAAATATATTTTCTTATATGAGCAATGATTTTATTTAAGCAAATTAGGGAAAAATGTAAAATTAATTAGATAATCAAGATTTTATAAAGCCTTAAATATGAAAATTCTTTATCACCACACTTATGGCGAAAGATATATTCTTACTGAATCTGATAGCAAGTTCCACTAAGGTGGGATTTGCTTAATTTGTGTGAGAGAAAAACTACTTACTTCTAATTTGAGTTAATACTTCTTAAATAATTTTTGCGCAACAACAAAATGTAATTTTTTCTAAAACGGGGAGAAGTTCTGGTCTGCAAAAATTTTTTCTCTCACTGCTTTGTAAGCTGATTGTAAAATATTAAGATGATTTAGTTCCCACTCTGCAAGTTCAGAATAAAGTTTAGCTTCTTCTGGATCTTCTGATTCTTTTTCAGCATCAGTATAAAAATCATAAGAGTTCTTTTCAAGAAGTATCCCTATATGGAGAGCGGATGATTCAGTGATTGTTTGGTTTTGAGCTACTTTTATACTGTCAAGGAAAAATTTTTCCTTGACTTTGTCGTTAATTCTCTCAAGCTCTATATTTCCAAATATACCCTTTTCTTTAACATTTTTTATTTGGCTTGCAATATAATCTTCATGTTGTTTTTCTTCATTAGCAAGAAAGTTAAATATTGTTTTTGCTTCGTCACTCATATCTTCTTTTTCAGCATTTTTATAAAAAGTATACCCTTCTACTTCAATCTTGTATGCTTCATTAAGTATTTTTAAAGCCCTTTGTGCATTCATCGATTAATCTCCTTTCAAATTTATTATTTATTGTATCTATTTGATAAATTTTTTACATTCTCTTGCGAGAGCTCATTAATTCCTCCAAATAGTTTACCAGCAAAAACCATCTTTCCAACCTCTTCTAATATTTCTATTCTAACAAAACATTCCATTAAATCTTTACCAACACTGAAAACTCCATGATTTTTTATTATTACGACATTACTTTTTTCTAAAGCTTTGGTAAGAGAAATAACTGAATCTTTTCCTGGAACTACGAAATCTATAATAGTTAAATTATTAGCGAGCAATGTTTGTTCAGGAGTTATAGCTTTTGGAGTGTAGCCTGAAGAAGCTATTCCTGTAAAAAAGGGAGGATGCGCATGAACAATTGCATTAATGTCAGTTCTTTTTTTATAGATTTCTGTATGATTTATTGTCTCAGAGGAAGGCTTACCTTTACCTATCACTAATCCATTTATGCTAACCTTTACGATATCTTTTGGTACTAATTCACTCTTATTAGATCCCGATGGAGTAATTAAAACAGCACTCTTTTTTCTTAAAATAATACTGGCATTTCCACCAACAGTCGAAATTAAGTTTCGTTCATAAAGTTTTCGCATTGTCTCACAAATTTCTTTTCTCTGCTTTTCTTCCTCGTTAGCCATTTTTCTCTTTCTATAAATTTAATAGATAGAAATTTTACATTAGTAAAAAACAATAATATTTAATAAATATCATAAGTTCATTTTTAAACTTAGCAAATTAACTTTATTTAGAATATTTAAATAACAGAATCTTGAGTAAACTTGACAAAGCTATTATTTTTTGGTAATTTTACTTATTTGTATAAAAATATTTAGGAGAGAAGTAATATGAAAATTATAGATATAGAGCTAAAAAATAGAGAAAAAATAAAAGAAAAAGAAAATATTCCTGCAATTTTGTATGGAAAGGGCATCGATAAAAGTTATCCATGTATGGTGAACAGGAAGGAATTTATACATTTAGTGAAATCGAATTCAAGAAATATAATTCTAAATTGTAAGTTAGATGATGGAAGAGTTTTTCCAACGCTGATTAAAGACATACAAAAAGATGTAATTAGTTTTGATCCAATACATATAGATTTTTTTGCTATATCTCTTTCCGAAAATATAAAAATGAGTGTTCCAATTTATCCAATTGGCGAAGCAAAGGGAGTAAAAGTTGGAGGTATTCTTGAGCAAGTAACTTTTAAGATAGACTTAAAAGCAAAACCAGCAGATATTCCCGACAAATTAAATGTTGATATATCAAATTTAGAAATTGGAGATTCCATACATGTTGGTGATATTGGTCTAAGTGAAGAGATTGAACTCATGACACCTCTTGATACACCTGTATTTACAATTGTATCTCCTAAAGCTGAAGAGGTAGTACCGACACCTACAGAAACAGCAATTCCTCCAGAAGGAGTTACCTCTGCTCAGGCTCAGGGCACTGGCTCTGAAACAACCTCTTAAATATCATAGAACAATTCAATTTAGATATAGTTAATATTTTATTTAAGTCAGTTTTTTCCTCTGAAAATAATACCTCTATAATTATAAGATTGTTATTTACTAAATTATTTAGTAAAAAGATTGAATTGTTAAGTTCCGTAAGCAGCACAAGGAAAAGATAGTATTTCATGGCTTGTGCTAATCCAAAAGCCATCTGAAATTAAAGTAGATAATAAGCTTTTATGAACTCTAAGAAATTTATTTTATAGTCTAAATATTATTCCACGCAGTTAATTGTAATTCTAAAGATTGAAATTTTGCTTTAAGTAAAATATGTGGACTGTCTTTTAAAAACCATGCTGTGCAATTATTGCCTGGAATTTCCACTTTTATTGATTCATATTTATTGTTAGCTGCAATTATATTTTCTGTACCTACAACTTTATAATATTCGTAACCAGAACTTTTCTTTCTTGTATTTACATACTTAAATTTGCCTCCCACGCCAACTTTTAAAGGAAAACAAGACATTAAATGAAGCAATAATTCATCCTCAAAGAATTGCTCTGAGCCAACATAAATTTTTTTATAGGAAGGATTTTGGTTTTCATCCCATTCAGTAATTACATAACTTTTACCTTTCTTTTCTCCCAAAAAATGAGGGGTTTCTGCCTGACTCTCGCTTTTAACAATCTGAATTTGAATTGGCGAAAGAAGACTTGAATTAAGCTTTGCTCTGAGAATCTCCTCATTATCTTGCTCGGTTAATTCTCTAATTATCAATATGTTATCGGGATTTATAAATACATTGTCTCTAAAAGTATAAACAGATTTCCCTTTTTCATCGTATAGAGCATAAATAGAAGTAGACCCATTTCTTAAATGAGATGGGTCTACTTCTATTAAAACCTTTTGATCTTCTTTAGTACAACTTATTTGCAGGAAGATAAGTAGAGTAAATATTAATAATAGAGCAGTGGCTCTTCTCATTTTTTCTTTTTCTTCTTATCCTTGTCTTTTTCCTTTTCTTTCTTTTTTGCTTTTATTTCTTTTTCTGGCATTTTACCCTCAGTGAGTGCGAAAAGTAATAAAACTACAATAACAATTATAACTATAAGAGATGCTATAAACCAAAAACTTTTATACCACGGTACAGGCACCTGTGTAACAGGTTGAGCTGGTGGTTGTACTTCTTGAGTTGGTGGTTGCTCTAGTTGTGATTGTTCAGGAGGTGTAGTTGCTGGTGGTAATCCTTCCTGCGATATTGCAGGAGGTGGTGTTACTGCTTGTCCCTGAGTTGGTTGCGAAGATTGTTGAGTTAATGGATTTTGACCAGGTACTATAGGAGTTGGAGGAGTTGGTTTTGGTAATTCTTGAGTAATGGGTGGATTTGATTCTATTGGAGGGCTTATAGGGATAGTAACCTGTGGTGGAGGGGAGCTGGATGAACTTTGATCATCTGCTAAAGCATTATTAATTGGAATTAATGTAAAATTACAAAAGAAAGCTATGAAGATTATAAGCATGAATACAGAAATAATCTTTTTCACTTAATAAAACCTCCTATAAAGTAAAAATTTATATTTTAAAAGCATTTGATTTATTATAGTAAATCTTTTAAATATTTTCACTTCTTTAAAAATGTTTTAATATAAAAAGGAGAATTGAGAAATAAATTAATTTTGCTATTATTTATGAGAGGCTACTAATTAAATGGGCGGTTAGTTCAGAGGTAGAACGCTTCGTTGACACCGAAGAGGTCAGTGGTTCGATTCCACTATCGCCCAGTTAAAACATTCTGAATATTACTCTTTATAGAAATCGATTGTTTTTTAGCTCAATAATTTAAAATGCTGTATTTGAATAAAATTTTATTCTTCAAATAATTGTATTTAATATTTTAATTCTTTTAATTTAATAATATATATATGTTTGACCATAGAACTTGCTGTGTTATAATTATTAACTATGAAAGAGGGAACAACGAAAGCAGGTTTTAAAAGAGGTAGTGACGAAATAAAAAAACTTGTTGAAGCTGATCTTAACGACTATAAAAAGAAAAAATCTTTTGCCAATATTGCTTCATTATTAAATGATGCGGATGTATCTACTCAGGTTAAAACAATCAAAGCAATAACTGACTCTTATAGCTCATATTCAGAACAAATTGACAAAATAACTGATATAATGTCAAGATCTTTTATTCGTAATCAAAAACTTATTGCAATAACTATAATTACTGAACTTTCTCCCATTTATCCAGATTATGCATTTCCAAAATTAGCTAAAATCATAAGCACTCAAAGTGACTTAATCGAAGCAATTTCAGGTGCGTTAAAAAATTTATGGAAAGAAAAGGAACCAGAATTAATTAAAAATATTCAAGCTTTTTGGGATTTAAAAACTGATAAGAACCTTAAATTAGCTGCAATTTTAAGTATTGATTCAGCAAATATTGAAGATAGCGAGGTTTTACTTGATTTCCTTTCAAACTTTATTGATGAGTCCTCAATGGATGTAAAATATGAAGTTGCACTGAAGATCAAAGAACTTTACATAAGAGAGCCATATATTACTGAATCGGAAATGAGAAAATGGCTTAAAGAAAGTATGAGCAAAAATGCTGCCCAAACAATTATATTAGCCTTTAAAGAAATAAGTAAAAGAAAAGATTCCTTTCTTCTCGATAGAACTTGTCTAATTTTAGAAAACTGGCAAAGAAATGAAACAGAAATTATAAGAAATACTGGAGCAAAGATTCTAAGCTCCCTGCGGGAGAAACTCTAAAGCCATAGAATCTGTCATCCTTTAAGTCTTTTATCGAGGATCCAGACTTTTTATCCATTTATTTGTTTGGAAATGAAATACTTCCTGAATTCCGCATCAAGTGCGGAATGACAACAATTCTCGTTCAAATTTGTTCTCCTTCTTCCTCTATTCGTGCTTTCATTTCCTGTTTTAGCCGCTTAATAGCTTTTGCTTCAACCTGCCTTATTCGCTCTCTTGTTACATTGAAGATTTTACCAACATCTTCAAGAGTATGAGGCTTTATATTGTCTAATCCAAACCTTAATCTTAAAATTTCTCTTTCTCTTGGCGTTAATGTATCTAAAATACTGTAGAGTTGTTCTTTAAAATGCTCATCTATAACATATTCCTCTGGTGAAGAAACTTTTTTATCCTCTACAAAATCACCAAGTTTGTTATCTTTGTCAGCACCAAGCGGAGTTTCAAGGGAAACTGGTTCTTGAGATACTTTTAAGTAATCTCTTACCTTTTTTAAAGGAAGATTAACATTTTTAGCAATGTCGTCATGTGTTGGTTCTTTTCCAGTTTCCTGATAAAGATAACGTTCAGCCTTCTGAATTTTGTTTATTGACTCCACCATATGAACTGGTACTCTAATAACTCTCGATTGATCAGCTAAAGCACGGGTTACTGCTTGTCTTATCCACCATGATGCATAAGTCGAAAATCTAAAACCTCTCCTATAATCATATTTTTCAACTGCTCTTATTAATCCAACATTACCTTCTTGGACAAGATCAAGAAAAGACAAAGAGTGTCCTGTATATTTTTTAGCAATGCTAACTACAAGCCTTAAATTAGACTCAATTAGCTTTTTCTTTGCTTCTATGTCATATTTTTCAATTCTTTTAGCAAGCTCTATCTCCTCTTCAAAAGAAAGTAGAGGAATTTTACCTATTTCCTTAAGATACATTTTAATAGGGTCCTTAAGGTCAATTTCTTCTTCGTCTGAAATAAAATCTTCGCTATCTTCATATTCTTTTTCTTCTTTGATTTTCTCTTCCTTTTCACCAAACTCTATTCCTTCTTCAGAAAGAAGGTCATACATTAAATCCATATCGGATGGTTCAAGCTTGACATCTTCCATTAAATCCATAATTTCACCGTATGTAACTGTATCTCCGCTACTTCGTGTTTTTAAAAGATAGTTTACCTCAGGTATGGAACGAAGCTTATTTATTTTCTTCTTTTCTTCATCTTTTATTTCTTTTTTAATAATTTTTTTCTTTGACAATTTTACTTAATTCCCCCTCTAAAGATTTACTAAGTTCTATATTCCCAGATTTTATACTTTCTCTCAAACTATCCTGCAAATAAATTAATTTTCTGTTAGTTTCAATTCTCGATAAACATTGCATAATACTATCTTCACTTACAAAACTATCATCTATAAACATTAGTTCCATTATTAACTGTTTAAGTTTTTCGTCATCCATTTCATTTAGAACTTCTCTATAATTCAAATACCCTTTTTTTTGAAAAAATTCAAACATTTTTTTATAAAGTTTTTTTGAGTCTGAATTAGAAAAATCCTCTTCTTTAACTTTTTCAAAAATAATTTCAATTATATCTTTATTAAGCGAGAGTAAGCCCTTAAATATTAGGTTTTCTTTCTCTTTTGTTAAGAGTAATGAGCGGTTTGAATTTAAACTTAACCTTCCTCTTGCTTTATTAAGTTTTGAGAATTCTTTATATAGACTATTTAAAGATATGGAGGTATCAGTTGAAATAAATTTAAAATAACTCTCTAGTAAAACATCATTTTTTAAACTTATAAGCTTGGAAAGTATCTCCATTATTGCTTTATTAACCTGCAAAGGATCATTAAAATTATATCCTTTTTTTGTTTCTTGCCAGAGATATTCAAATGATGATTTAGATGAATCTATTAGTTTTAAAAAACAATCTTTTCCGTTAGCTCTTATAAATTCGTCAGGATCTTTGTAAGGAGGAGGTATTTCGATAACTTTGCAGTTTATTTCTAAGGGAATAATCAGCTCTAATGCTCTTTTAGTTGCAATTTTACCAGCTGAATCCGAATCAAAACAGAAATAGAGTGTATCAGCATATTTCTTAAGTAATAGTGCATGGTCAATAGTAAAAGCTGTACCTAATGTAGCTATTACGTTAGATATGTCTTTATTAAATAGTGAAATCACATCAATATAACCTTCAACGATTATTAAGTATCTACTTTTCAAAGTTTCTACTTTAGCTAAATTAAAACCGAATAAATTTTTTCCTTTATGAAATATTATATTATCTGGGCTATTGATATATTTTGGTTCTTCATTATGTACAGTTCTTCCTCCAAAACCAATTACGTGGTTTTGAACATCAAATATTGGAAAAATTATCCTATCTCTAAAGTAAGAATAATAGTTTCCATCTTTACTCAATGAAATTAATCCTAACTTTTGACAATCCTCAAGACCCAATTTCTTTTCAGAAATAAATGAAAGAAGTTCATTTGAATTAGCTGGAGCAAAGCCTATTGAAAATTTCTCTATTATATCTTTGCTTATACCCCTATTTGAGAGGTATTCTAATGCTAATGAGTTCTTTAATAATGAATCCTTAAAAAATTGCATAATTGAATTATTGATTTCATATAACTTACTCTTTTCCGAATCCTCTCCATTTTTATTATAAAAAGAAGGTTTAGGTATTTCAGCTTCAGTGCAAAGGTAATCTATTGCTTCTTTGAAGGATAAACTTTCATATTTTTTAACAAATTCAACAATGTTTCCTCCAACTTTGCATCCAAAGCAATAGAATATACCTTTTTCCCTGCTAACTGTAAATGAAGGAGTTTTTTCATGGTGGAATGGACACAAGCCTACATAATTTCTACCAGCTTTTTTTAGCTCAACAAAACGAGATATAAAATCCACTATATCAATTTTACTATTTATTTCATCAATAAAACTATTGATATCCATAATATTAATTATATTCTCTAAACTTGTTTTTAGAATATAATAATTAACTTATCCAATAAATTTTGATTTTAATTGACACCGACTTAAGTTTTGGTTTATTGTCTTCTTTATTGCATAGTTTCAAATTAACAGATAGACAATTTCTATAAAAGATTTTTTTCAGGAAAGAAAGTATTTAAATGTGATAACAAAATATCCAAATTTTTGAGTTACTTTCAAAGCATATATCTGAAACTAAAAAAGTAGGAGATATCGCTCTAAACATATCATGGCATTTCTGCCCCAATAAGGCGTGAAAATAATATCTTTAATCCTCATGTGTGCATCTATATAACTATACAATTCAATTTCTTAACTATATCTTGAGTTTGATTTTAATAAACTTCAACAAATTTATCAATTAGTTAAAAAGAAGATCAATTTTGGAGTTATTATTTTCGGAGGAATATAAAGTAAATAAAAAATGGATTCTTATTCGGCTCGGTAAAAATAAAGAAAATAAACATTGAGCTCCTGATAATATTTGTTTCAAGGATGACAGTTACCCCCGTCACCCTTAGAGCATCATTTAAGTGACGAAGGGTCTCTTTGATTGTCATTCTGAGCGATTGCGGGAATCCAGGATTAAAAGAGTCTGGATCCCCAATCAAGTTGGGGATGACAAGTTACTTTATCCTTGATAAAAGATTTCGGAGATGACAAAAGTGTTGTCATTCCGCACTTGATGCGGAATCCAGGAAGTATTTCTTTCTTTTAATATTAATAAAGAAAAAATTGAATTTTTGTTCAGGTCGGAAAAAATAAAGAAAAAAAGATAAACTGGATCCTCGATAAAAGATTTCGAGGATGACAATTACTACCAGTCAATCTGTGTAAGTATATTTTAAATTTGGTTTGTAAGGATCTCATTTTTATTATACTTATAAAAAATTGGTCTGGATCCCCAATCAAGTTGGGGATGACAAGTTACTTTATCCTTGATAAAAGATTTCGAGGATGACAGATGCAGAGATCCTTCAGTGTATGTGTGCAAACACCGCACTTTGTAAATGCTACCGAATTTATCATACTAAGAAACTTTATTTTATGTTATCTGAAGAATCTTATACTTTCAAAATATAAATCAACGCTAAAGACAGCATAGAAGTCTAATACATGCATTTGAGAATGCACTTAAGTGGCTTATCATAGCAAATTAGATACAAAAACAACTTAATATCCTTGAGATTAACAAAATTATTAGGAGAGAGTTTCTAAATGAGCAATGTGTTGTATCAGCAAGAGCAAAAAATCATAGTTGAACATTTATTAAAATTTTGTATCTTTAAAAAAACTATGAGTAACTATATGGGAAATATATTTAATATCGCACTTCCTGTAATCTCAATAATAATCATAGGTTTTATATTTGGAAAAATCTTTAAAAAAAGCGATACAGATGTAGCATCCAAGCTTGCATTCTATATATTTGCACCTGTAATGACAATTCAGGTTTTAAGAACAGGTAATATCGAATTTGATACTTTAGGAAGAGTCGCTATTATTTTCTTTACAATTCAAATAATTTTAGCTGTTCTGATTTTTGCTTTAGGTAAAATTTTTAAAACTAACAAAAATGAATTAAACGCTCATTTTCTTACTGTTTTATTTACAAATTGTGGTTATTATGGTTTTCCAATAATACTTCTTACATATGGAGAAAAAGGTTTAATTATAGCAGTAGAGTATGTTCTTTTCTTCAATCTTATGACTGCAACTCTTGGAGTTTTTCTTGCTTCTGAGACAAAACTATCATTTAGTGAATCAATTAAAGAAGTACTAAAAATACCTCTTATTTACGCATTCATAATAGGTTTAGCATTAAATATTACAAAAACACCCCTCCCTAAATTAATTGATTCTACTTTAGTCTCACTTAATAGTGCAGCAATTCCAGTTTTACTAACCGTTTTAGGTTTAGAACTTTCAAGAATTGACGTAAAAAGCAATGCTAAAAGTGTTTCTCTTCTTGTAGGAGAAAGATTGATTCTTGGTCCAGTAATAGCCATTATAACGATTCTTTTAATACCCTTATTAAATGGGTTATCTGCAAAAGTTGTGGTTCTCGAAAGTGCAATGCCTACTGCTTTTAATGCTCTTCTCTTGGCAAAAGAACTTGGTGGTAACTATAAAATCGTTGCAACAACAGTTTTCTTAACAACACTTCTTAGCCCGTTTACTCTCTCGCTCTTTGTGCTCTTGTTAGATAAAATATTCCTATAATACTAGCTAATATTAAAAATAATACTTGAAGTAAAATTGCGTAAAGCTCTTTACCTTGAGTAAATAAAAACCCAACAATAAATGGTCCTAAAAAACTACCAATACTTAAAAAAGCTGCAATTATGCCAAATGTCTTCTCTAATGGTTTTAAATTGAAAATATGTGGGAAAGAAAATACAGATGTTGGCACTATTCCACCACCAATAATAAGAAAAATTATTGCAAGGGAATAGTGCTTCGAAAAGTAGAATAAGAGAAACCCTAAACTTATCAGAAAACATCCAACCGCTAAGAGATAGCCTGGAAATGATTTCTTTTTATCCAAAATGTTTCCGGTAAATGTCCCCAACAAGAGACCTCCAATCATTGTTGAGCTACAAATTGTGGAAGCCAATCCATAAGAAAGAAATTTCTTTTGAATAGCAAACGAATATCCAAACGTCATAAAACTTAAAACTCCAGCATTGAATAAAAGCCACACAAGAGAAAGCGGAAGAATTAGTTTCCAATTGAATTTAATATGATCATTAACTTTGACTTCTTCTTTTTCCTCCCCGCTATCTCTATAAAATAAAATGGAAAGAAAAATAACAACTATTGATAGAATTAATGATAATTTTAAAAAGAAAAATTGTCCAAACTTTCTTTCTAATATTGGTAGCAAATAAAATGCTGTAATCGTAGCAATAGGCATTCCCGTTGAATAGATTCCAAGGAATTTAGAAGCTTTACCATTTTCTTTAAACAACTTTGAAACAAATGTTGGAGAAATAATTGTTAGAAGAGTCATTCCTCCACCAGACAATACTCTTCCAATTAGCAAGTAATCAAATGTTTTACAATGTAGTGGTAAAATTAACCCTATGAAGGTAAGAAAATTCGCAGTTATTATTAAATCTCTTCCTTTAAACTTCCTCAGTAAATCAATGCAAAAAAGACCAATTACTATTCCAAGAATGGAATAGACGCTCATTAATAAGCCACTCTTTAGGGAAGTTAAATTAAAACTCTCTTCTAAAACAGGTAATAATGGTGGTATTGACTGAAAAACAAAAGCAGAAACAGCAAAAGAGAAGTATATTACTAAGAAAGCTGCTATTTTATTTTTCAATTATTATTTTTTGGGATAAGTTATTCTCACTGTTCTCTCATTAGGATTCCATTCTACTAAAGAATCGAGATTTTCAGAAACAAATCTAACAGGTACAAGGGTCCTTCCATTTTTAATGAATGGAGCTACATCAAGCTCTTTCTCTTCTCCATTAACATATGCAATCTTTTTATCAACATAGAGAATTATAACACGATCCTTTTTTGTATATGTAACCTTTCTCTCTTCATTATCCCAGAGAACTTCTGCGCCTACAACATCGCCAAAGAATCTTAAAGGAACAAACGTTCTTCCATCTACGATCGTTGGGGGAACATCAAGAGTATAAACTTTAAGTTCTCCCACCTTATTAATAACAAAGGCTTCTGGCTCATCTATTGTCAATTCTATTATTATTCCAACTGCTTCTACTTTGACAGGAATCTCTTTTTTAAGTTCCGGATAAATGGAAGAAGTTATAGTAATTACACCACTATTTTCTTTCCAACCCTCTAAATTATCACCTATAATAGTTAAGGCAAATTCACCTTTACTTGCTTTTATAGAATTTTCCTTAAATTGAACCCAGGAGACGTTACTACTCAAATTAAGGTCAAAATCTTTGTCTAAAGGAGTTACAGTAAACTTAACTAACAAATCTTTATTCTCTCTAATGGAAAAATTTTTAAGTTCTAAACTCTCGGGATTAAACTTTATTTCTGGAAGCTTCTCTTCTTCTTTTTCTTTGAATTTAATTATATGATATCTAAAATTAAAGAAATCATTAGCATAAATTGCGCCTGATGCATATTTCGCCCTTACAAGACCAAAAAACTTGTCTGGTTCAGTTTTATAAGTTTCTTTATTTACCTTTCTCGGTACAAAGCCAGCGTTCCCAACAATTTTTCCGATAAATTTGCCATCTATTCCATAATTTAATATTGAATTATTTGAAACATCAGTTATTATCCAGCTACCATCGGGAAGTGTATCGATTGAGGTAAAAATTGCGAGTTCTTTTGAGAGATTAACAACTTTTTTTAATTCTTTATTATCCTTATCAAAAATAAGAATAGATTTATTAATTCCATCGAGTATTTGATACTCGTTATCATTTATGCATATACCAAACCACAAAGGAGGTAGTTCAGGCTTATATTGTTCAGGAGTTATTATAAGCTCTTCTTCCTCAATTTCTCCAGCCTGAGAAATAATATTTAGAGTAGGACTATCTTTAATTGCTCCAAGGAGATAAATATTGTCTTCGTAAACTTTCATATCTAACGGTAAGGAAATTAATAGGTCCATAGTCATCATCTGATCTGCCCAGAGGGTACTCCATTCATCATCTTTAATTGAATATTTGGTGATATTAGTTGGAAAAAGGTTATAGATATAAAGGTCATCTCCATAAATTTCCATATCAATAATTGTTGGTGGTAAAGTAAACATACCCATAATAGAGCTCACTACTTTTGTATCAATTTCAATCCTTTTTGTGAAATCACCATTCTTATTAAAAACATCGATATACGGGGAGAGTAAATTGGTTTCATAAAGGCTTCCATCATCTGACATTGCAAATGATATAGAACCATAGATTTGCCCTTCCGAGTCAGTGAACTTACCATAATTAGTTACACCTTCTTCTGTAATAAGAAGTGCTCTAAAGGTGAGCAGATTTGCAAGCTTACCTGTAGTAAGAAGTGCAATTTTACTATCTCTCAAATAAATATCCATTCCTAAGAAACCAAAATTATCATCTTCGATTCTCCCGGATTCTTTAAGAGAATAATTGCCTTCTTCGCTTTTTTCTAAATCAAACTTAATAATAGAGGTCTTTTCGGAGGGCATCATCATAGCACCAAAAGTAAATCCTGTAGTAAATAATGTATTGCCCATAAAATCAAGAGAAGATGGAGTAAATGAGAAATCTTCATCACTGCTTGATTTGTAAGAACAAAGATATTCACCACTTTCAGAATATATAATCAAACTACTGGCAGATATTATTCCAATTATACCACTGTTAGAAATAGCAAAGTCAGTTGGGATAAATAAGGTAGTTACTTCTGAAGGAGGAGTTATTAATGTCTCTTGTAGAAGCTTTCCGCTCAAATCAAGCTTATAAAGAATTGCTTTAGTAACACTATCTTCCTCTGAATAAGTCATTTCAGAGAAAAGAAAATAAATGCTGTCATTATAAATCTTAAAAGATACGATTCTTAAGCTTAAATTATTAGCATCAACCTTTTCTGGCAAGAAATTAATATCAATTTTCCCTACTCTCTCGCCATTTTGAGTCTCATAAATATTTATTCCATTAAATCCAAGAACATAAATTAAGCCTTTAGAATCAATATCAAAGTCAATAGTTGGAAAATAATTAATTTTTCCAAAAAGAGGAGAAAGAGTTGTGACTAAAGCAGAAGGATCAGATATATTCTTTAGTGCTTGTAAAAGATTCAGGAAATTATTTACACTAAAGATGCTTGTAGTAATATCAGAATATCCTGTATCAATTTTTATCTCTTTAACATAATCTTTAGTTTTAATATCAAAGAGTGAAACTCCTAATGAATCCATAACATAGAAATACTTATCATCAAACTTTGCAGAGTTAGGAAGAAGTAAATCTCCAATTAGAGGACCATATCCAGCAATTTTATGCTCAACTACTTCTCTGCCTATTGCATAATAATTTCCCACAAAGACAGAACCTATCAAAACAGAAAATACTACAAAAAGAGACACTAAAACTTTTAACTTTTTCATCTTTTGCCTCCTAATCTTAAATGTTAAAACCATTAAAAATTTTATTTAATTTTAAATTCTATCGATGTTGCAAAACCCGGATTAAAAACTACTACGCAGTATGAGCCATCTTCTGGAATGGGATTTATAATATTTGCAGCTAAACCGGATAATTTATAAAAGTCTCCTCTATCTACATTAAGACCGAGTAAAAAGTTATGAAATTCTTCCTCTGATAGTATTAGAATATCAATGTCACCTTTATCCTGCTTCCAATAATCAATATATTTTAAAGATGTATTGTAGGCATCTATCCAGTGATAGTTTCCCTGAACAAAATTTTTAGTTTCTAAATTAATCTTCACTTCTCTATTATTAGGTGGAATATAATAAAGAATAGTTATAGTTTCTGTGAATTTATCCCAAATTACTTCACTACCAAAGTTTTCAGCTATGAATCTTATTGGAACAAATGTCCTACCATTCTTAATAACTATGGACGTATCTAATGTAATTTTCTCTCCGTTAATAGTAGCAGTTGTATTGTTAACTTGCATAGAAATAACTTTATTACTAAGTTTTATTGTTATACCTTTTGTAGCTTCATCCCAGGTAACTTCGGCACCAAATGCTTCAACTATTAACCTCAATGGAACCATAGTTCTACCATTATTGATGAAGGGAGCTCGCTCAAGAGCTGGTTGCACCTCGTTATTTATTGTAACATAAGGACTTCCTATTCTTAGGATTAATTCTACTTTTTTTGGAGTTGGGTCAAAATTTGGCTTAGGAATACCTTTATATTTAAAAAGTTCAGGCAAACTGGTATGGATTTTAGCATTAAATGAATATTTTCCACCTTTTTTCTCTTTCAAACCTAAAAAGAAATTTACAGAGCCAATTCTCGATACAACATAAGCTGTAAAATCTTGATGCCCTACATTTTTAATAGTTACATAACCACTACTGTCCGTATAGCCAATTGCAGAAATAAAGGGAACAGTTGAGTACGGTTTTTCCCCTTCCATAGGCCAATGGCTCCATAATTCCACTCTTGCACCATCTATAGGTAAACCAGATTTGTCAGTTACATAAAAGGTCAAATCAGACAAGAGTTCTGGCGGATTATAGGGAACCTCTGAACGCCAGACATGGTCATATTTACCATCACCTTCCCACTCCATAGGCCAGGAAAAAATTCTTCCACCCCACTGTCTGTAATAGATTAAAGAGTCGTCAAAAAATTCTTTCCAGCTACCATCTTCTCCTGGAGTTCCAGAAGAAGCATCTATATGATGCCAGCCATCCGCCCAGAAATTATTGAATTGATGGTCTTCGCCAAGAGCCACTATTATTATAGTGGGTATATTTACTGCTCTTGCGGCTGCTTCATAAATTATTGACCACTCACCACACCATATACCTTTGTCCTTATTAAGCAAATTCTTATAAATGTTATACCAGCCAGCTGGCTTTTCTCCTGTATGCCATATTCCACCAATATCAGCTCTAAGCCACTTATCAACATTATAGGCTGCATCATAAAGAGTTTTGGAATCCTTTACAGCATCGAATAAAGTCTTTCCATAAAGAGTATCATATGGTAGGAATGTCCTATAAAAGTTTTCTTCATACAAATCCTTATAACGAGTAGGAACACATAAGTATCTATTTAGCATAACAAGGTATTTATAATAGATTTCTTTTGGCATTTCCTTAAAACCATCATCGGTTGCATATAAAAGAGTTGTATAATCAGGATATTCCTTTATTTTAACATAATGAAGTTTCTCCGATATTTCGTAAATATCTTTAGCATTCTCTACCAACAAGTTAAGTAAATCTGACTTTGCATAAGCAAGCAAATCCTCTACCTGAAAGTTAGCAACACAATAGAGCACCTCATCAAGATAAGCTTTATCAATGCCATTAATAAAGTTAGCCACTTTTAATATTTGATCCTCATTAAATCCATAAGCATACAGTGGATCATAGGGTCTAAAATAGCCTGGACCACCAAAGAAATCATTCAAAGGATTTTTCTCAGCTCTTGAATTTAAAGGAAGAAATTTAATCTCCTTAACGCTTCCGTAATTTAGAATATAAGAGAGAGTTCCGTCTCCCAACCCAAGGAGTAAATCAACCCTTGTATCACCATTAACATCAATAAAAGCTGGTGATAAGAAATTCCCTGCCTCAAACTGAGGAATAATATCAAAAGTTTGAATAACATAGCTATCAGAAGATTTAGTAATTCTATAGGTTTTGAGTGTACCAATCCCACTACCGATAGCTAATAAATAACTTCCGTCATTTAACGGATAAACTGATGGAGCAGCATTACCTGGAACAACTATGCCTTTATTTTCCCATGGAACCATATCATCAGACCACTTTTCTTTCCAGACTTTAAAAAAATCTTTATCTTCAATCCATTTATTTTGAACATTTTTAAGAAGATTTAG